>JAZRFH010000018.1:0-69921 GCA_045661245.1 Eubacteriales bacterium
AAGGCGTAGTTACCTACGTCGAGCGCGAGAAAACAGCGATTTATAACAAAATTTACAAGTATTAGTCGCCGAAACAGATGCCCATGGCTCTAGCCACCCCTACAAGCTCGTGGTCGGGCTCAACGTTTTTGGTCTTGGCACCGATAACGTCCTCGAGGGATACGCTGGTGATTGTGTCACCCTTGAGGGCTACCATTCTGCCAAACTCACCGCGCATTGCCATCTCAACTGCGGCATATCCGTATCTTGAAGAAAGAACTCTGTCGTGCGCTGTGGGTGTACCGCCGCGCTGAATGTGACCGAGAATGGTTGCTCTGGCCTCGGAGCCTACGAGAGCTTCAAGCTGGTCTGCAACTACTGCGCCTACACCGCCAAGTCTGATGGGGTCGGGGCTGTCCTCGCGCACCTTAAGTATTGTAGCCTGTCCACCCTTGGGCTTTGCAGCCTCGGACACGGCAACGATGGAGAACTCCTTACCATTTGCTTTATCCGCCTTAATCTTAGCGGCAACCTTTTCAATATCGTAAGGAATCTCGGGAATGAGGATTACGTCAGCTGCGCCTGCAACACCTGCGTGGAGTGCCATCCAGCCTGCACCTCTGCCCATTATTTCAACTACCATTATTCTGTGGTGTGACATACCCGTGGTACGAACTCTGTCAAGTCCGTCGGTTGCTACGCCGATAGCAGTGTCAAAGCCGAAGGTATAATCTGTATGTGCAAGGTCGTTATCAATAGTCTTGGGAATGCCGATAACCTTTACGCCCTTGCGCGAGAAATCTCTGCCCGAGGTAAGAGTGCCGTCACCGCCGAGAATAAAGAGAGCGTCTATGCCTGCCTTTTTAAGGTTCTCAACACCTACGTCAGACTCGTCCTTGTATATAAGGCCGCCCTTTTCATCTCTCAAAAACTCACCGTTTGCATCCTTCTGGGGATACTTAAAAAGGTTGTCCTTATTCGAGGAATAAAGCATCGTACCGCCCTTGGTGATTATCTCGCTTACGTCCTCAAGTCCGAGCGGAATAAAATCAGCGTGGTAAAGACCGTGATAACCGTGTCTGATACCTACAACCTCAAGACCGTATTTGTTAATTGCTGTGTTTACTACTGCTCTTATAACAGGATTAAGTCCGGGGCAGTCGCCGCCACCTGTCATAATGGCAATCTTCTTAATCTGTGCCATCTTATTCTCCTAAAAATAGTTAAAATTTATCTAGGTAATATAATACAACATTTAAAGCACATTTTCAAGGGTTTTTTAAAAACTTTTATCGAAAAAAATAATTCCTTGCCAAGTACAGATGGCAAGGAAATGCAAAATGCAAGAGAATGCAAAATGCAAAATGTAGCGAAGCGGCGCGAAGGTATTGAATGACAGCCTAAACGGCTGTCAGACCCTGAGCGTGACCGAGCCGCAGCGAGACAAATGCAAAATTAAAAAAGCAAGAATAATGGCTTTGATACCTTATACTCGCTTCCCTATGTTTATTTAATTTTCAATTTTCAATTTTCAACTGTCAATTCTCTAAGAGTGCTTTGAGCTCTTCTACGGTTTTAAGATAGTAGTCGCAGTTTTTCCGCATAAACTCTTCAATTACGGGTACGCTGTGCGCCCAGCCTGCCGCGGCAAAATCAGCACCGCCCTTGCGCGCCATATCGTAGCCGGGCTTAAGGTCGTCTACAACGAGAATTTCAGACGGGGAGATGCCGTATTTTTCAGCGAGGTCTAAAATACACCAGGGAGAAGGCTTTCTGTTCTCCTTTGGTATATCCCAGCCGTAGATTACGTCCGGCTCAGGCAGTTGGTTTGCGCGGTAATCGCGCTCGATATAACGGGTAAGAGAATGCGAAACAACGGCTACAATGCCACCCCGTGCTTTAAAATCGGCAATTATTTGTGCCATTCCGTCATACGCCGCGGGAGTTATTGTTTCGACAAAATCAGCCCAATACTGCTCCTCTTCCTTCATTTGCTCCTCGGTCATACCCACCTCGTCCTTAAAGAGGGCAAGCACGCCGGGGTGAAAATTCTTTTCAAAAAAGCTATCGAGCGTATAGTTCGCTACAAGATGCGGATAAAAGTCCTCAAGGAACTTTATAAAGCAGGGGTAATGTATCGTTGCCGTACTGTTCACCACGGTATCGTCGTGGTCTAAAACTAAGCATTTATATTTCATTTTTCAAATCCATAAAGTTTATTTTAGGAATAGAGTGCGTAAGGTCGCTGTGCACAACGGTAATGCCGCGACCGTGAGTAAGGTTATCCCACGCTTCTTTATTACCGCCAAAGGAAATCTCGGTAAGCGAGTCACAGGCAGAAAAGGCGTCCTCGTCTTCGATTGACAAAAGACCCTTTGGTATTGCAATACGGGAGAGCGAGGTACAGTTAGCGAACGCATCATACCCTATCTCACGCAGGGCAAAGGGCAAAATCAAGGACACAAGCGAGGAGCAGCCAAAGAATGCGCGCCTGCCGATTTTGTAAAGCTTTGTTGGCATATCGACAATTTTCAAGGACCTGCAGCCCTCAAAGGTAGAGTCGTCAATAAGACCCATATTATCAGAGAGCTTTATTGCCTCAAGCGAAAAGCATGAAGCAAAGGCATTGAACTCGACCAGAACACAGCTATCGGGAATAGTAACGTCGGTAAGGTTAAAGCAAAAGGCAAATGCCGAAGCACCTATCATATAAACGCTCTCGGAAAGCTTAAGGCTCGTAAGCGAAGCGCAGGCCTCAAACGCACCCTCGCCAATACGCTTAACAGTATCCGGCATATTTATACCCAAAAGGGACGGGCAAGAGGAGAACGCTTCGTCACCAATCTCAACCAAACCGCTTTCCATCACTACCCGTGTCAAGCTTTTGCAGTCTGCAAAGGCCGCGGCGGAAATTTTAAGGAGCGAGCGAGGCAGGTGCACCTCTTTCAGGCACTCAAAGCCGCGAAAGGCGTTCTCGCCTATTTCCTTTATCCCCTCGGGGATAGAAAGGCGTGCAATTTCGGGCGTGTCTGAATAGTCACCGCGTGCTACAACCTCGTCGCGCTCTCTTTGTGGCAAATCAAGGTTTATCATTACTTTAGCCTTTCAAGTGCTTTAATAAGAGCTTCCTTGGTATCAAGGTATTTTTGCAGCTTTATGCGTTCACCCTCAATAACCTGCGCGGGCGCTTTAGAAACAAATCCCTCGTTTGCAAGCTTCTTTTCTATTCTAAGTATTTCCTCGTCGTTCTTCTTCATTTCGGCGCTGAGTCTTGCGCGTTCCTTCTCAAAGTCAATAACGTCTGAAAGAGGAATATACATATTGCCGGCCTCGGTTGCTATCATAACCGCGTCGTCGGTGTCATAGCTGTCGGTGAGAATTACCTCGGAGGCACTAGCGAGCTTTTCAAGCATTTTAGAGGTGCGGGTGAAGGTATCGCGGTACTTGGTTACAACGTAGAGCTTTGCCTTCTTTGAGGGGGGCACGTTCATTTCTGCGCGGCGTGCGCGGATAGCCGTGATAACTGTAATAATTCTGTCAACGTCTGCCTCTTCTGCCCCGAAAACAAGCGTTTTTTCATACACGGGGTAGGAGTCAAGCATAATCGTATCACACTTATGGGGCAGAGCCTGATAAATCTCCTCGGTGATAAACGGCATATAGGGGTGCAAGAGCTTAAGTATATCGGTCAGCACGCGTACAAGCACACGCTTAGCGGTAAGTGCGGGTGCGCCGCCCTCGAAGATACGGCTCTTTGCCATCTCGATATACCAGTCGCAGAAAAGGTCCCAGGTGAACGAATAAATCTCACCAAGAGCAATTCCGAGCTCGTAGTTATCCATATTACCGTTTACGCTTGCAGAGAGCTTCTGTAAGCGGGAGAGTATCCATTTGTCTTCAAGCGCAAGCTCGTCGGCCGTTGGCTCTGTAAGGAGCTCTTCGTCACTCTCTGTAAGATTCATAAGCACGAAGCGCGAGGCATTCCAGAGCTTGTTTGCAAAGTTACGCGCCGCCTCAATCTTCTCGTCGGAGAAGCGCATATCGTTACCGGGAGAGTTGCCCGTTGCAAGCGCAAAGCGCAGGGCGTCTGCACCGTATTTATCGATAATTTCAAGCGGGTCAATACCGTTGCCGAGCGACTTTGACATCTTTCTGCCCTTACTGTCGCGCACAAGGCCGTGAATAAAGACGGTTGAGAAGGGCTTTTCACCCATGTGCTCAAGACCCGAGAATATCATACGGGATACCCAGAAGGTGATAATATCGTAGCCTGTTACGAGGCTTGAGGTTGGATAGTAGCGCTCGAGGTCCTCCGTCTTATCCGGCCAGCCGAGAGTTGAGAAGGGCCAGAGGGCTGAGGAAAACCAGGTATCAAGCACGTCCTCTTCCTGTCGCATCGGAGCGCCGCAGTCGGGGCAAACCGAGATATCGGTCTTTGAAACCTCCATTTTACCGCACGCGTCGCAGTAGAAGGCGGGAATTCTGTGACCCCACCAGAGCTGACGGGAGATACACCAGTCAAGGATATTGTTCATCCAGTTGAAGTAGTTCTTTGAAAATCTGTCGGGCACGAATTTAATAGAGCCGTCCTCTACCGCCTTGATAGCGGGCTCTGCAAGCGGCTTCATTTTAACAAACCACTGGTCGCTCGTCAGAGGCTCAACGGTAGTGCCGCAACGGTAGCAGGTGCCTACGTTGTGGTCGTGGGGCACGGTTTTAACAAGATAACCCTCATTTTCAAGGTCAGCAACAAGCTGACGGCGGCACTCGTATCTATCCATACCCTCGTACTTGCCTGCATAGGCGTTCATTGTGGCATCGTCGTTCATTACCTTAATCTGCTCAAGGTTGTGGCGCTGACCTACTAAGAAGTCGTTAGGGTCGTGAGCAGGGGTAATCTTAACACAGCCAGTACCGAAGCCTATCTCAACGTAATCGTCGGCTATAACGGGGATTTCTCTATTTACTATAGGAAGAATAAGAGTTTTGCCGATAAGGTGCTTAGTTGCCTCGTCCTCGGGGTTAACAGCAACGGCGGTATCGCCAAACATAGTTTCGGGACGGGTGGTAGCAATCTCAACAAACCCCTCTTCACCCTTAATGGGGTACTTTATGTGCCAGAAGCTGCCCGGCTGGTCCTTATACTCTACCTCAGCGTCTGAAAGAGCGGTCAAGCATCTTGGGCACCAGTTTATAATTCTGTGACCGCGGTAGATAAGACCCTTGTTATAGAGGTTAACGGACACCTCGCGCACTGCGCGTGGGCAGCCCTCGTCCATAGTAAAGCGCTGACGCGACCAGTCACAGGATGCGCCGAGCTTTTTAAGCTGACCCGTAATGCGTGCCTCGTAAGAGTCCTTCCACGCAAAAACACGCTCCAAAAATTTCTCACGGCCAAGGTCGTATCTTGAAAGGCCCTCGTCGTTTCTGAGTCTTTCCTCAACCTTAATCTGCGTTGCAATACCCGCGTGGTCGGTGCCGGGAACCCAAAGGGTCGAGTAGCCCTGCATACGCTTTGTACGCACGAGTATATCCTGAAGCGTTTCGTCAAGGGCGTGGCCCATATGCAATTGACCCGTAACGTTGGGTGGCGGGATAACTATTGAATAGGCGGGCTTTTTCTTATCGGGGTCGGGCTTAAAGTAACCGCGGCTCTGCCACTCGCCGTATATCCTATCCTCAAACTCACGCGGGTCGTAATTCTTTGCAAGCTCTTTTCTCATATTTCCTCCTAAAGCTTATCTGTAAACATATATTTACAAAATTTTATTATTTGCCAATATATACGGGCGGGCGTGTTAAAAAAACAAAAAAACCGAGCCTGCCAAAAAGCAGACTCGGGGCGCAAACAAAAATTGCACGGTACCACCCGAACTTCGGAGATAAAATCCCCCTCTTAACTCTTAACGCGAGTGTGTCGCCGAGGTCTAATCTGCCTTAGCATTTCTTCTCGGATACCTTGCGCTACCTTCACCGACCGCCACTGCGGCTTACACCTGACGCCGCATCTCTTTTTGCTGTACCGTATCGGCTACTCCTCGCAAGGGAGTATTCTCGCTAGTTATTTTACCATACTTTTTATGTGTTGTCAACTATAAATATAATTATTAAAAATTATTAAGTTTCTTTTCTCCGTATTGTTTTTATTGCCTACAGGTGCTACACTTTTTTTAACACTTAAATTCGGAGGATTTTATGGAGCACGCTTTATTCGGCACAAAGCACATCATACTTATTATCCTATCCCTCGCTTTGGTTGCGGTTGGATATTTCTTTGCGCGCAAGCTGGAATTTCGTAAAATGACAAGGCTTATGCTTTATATCGGCATAGTCAGTGAAACTGTAAAGGTCTTTTATTACATAGTAAGTAACGAGGAGAAGATGGGCGGAATTTTGCCAAAGAATGACCTGCCCTTTCAGCTCTGCTCAATACAGATTATCTTTATACTCATACTAAATCTTACAAATAACGGGCGCATACATAGATTTCTTACAAGCTTTATGATGCCGTCGTGCTTAATAGGCGGGCTTGCGGCACTGCTTATCGCAACGCATTCGTCGCGTAACGGTATGTGGATTATTACGGCACAGTATTTTATCTACCACGCGGCTATAATGGTCTATGCACTCTACCTTTTGACGAACAAGGCGACAAGGCCCACTCTTAGCGGTTACTTTGACTGCTTGAAGCTTTTACTCGTGCTTATGTTCTTCGCTATATACATAAACAGTATGATGTACGACGGCTCAAGTGACTTTAACTTTATGTACGTTGTAAAGCCGCCGCAGTCGGGTCTGCCCTATCTTAACGACAACGAGGGCTGGCTTGTGTATATCCTCAGATACGGCCTGCTTGTGGTAGGCTCTGTTACCCTATTTTACGTAAGGCCGATATTTCTTGCTATTAAGGCAAAATTCAAAAAAGCCCCCGAGTGCAAGAGCGAAGAGGTAAAGGAAGAAGAAACGGTTTAAGACCCTCGTAAAGTAATATTTTAGTAGCTGAGTCATTAAGAATTGGATTAAAATCTAAGAAAAATAGAGAGAACCAGTAAAAATTCAAGAAAAAAGCAAATTCTTAATGACTCGGAACGGGAGGGCAAAGTAATTTAGTGCAGAAATTGCCGGCTGACGAGCGAGAAGCGTACGAGTGTACGCTGAGCGAGGAAACGGCGATAGAACGAAAAAACAAATAAAGAATAAGAAATTCGTAGAATTTCAACCTTAAAAACACAAATATACATAATTTTAGAGCGAAGATACCTGTTTTAAAAGTATCTCCGCTCTTTTTCGTTCGGTTATGCCTAAATGACGCAGCCCTTTTTCTTTGTTTAATTATGTTTTAGCGGTAGGTTGGGTATACAAGCTTGGTTTCTGTATACATAGTTGCGTACGCCTCGTCAAGCAGCTCTTCCACGTTAACCTTTGCAAGCTCGCGCATTACCTCGTCTATCTTCGGCTGGGTTTTGGGGTGGCGCGGGGTGAATACGGTACAGCAATCCTCAAATGGTAAAATCGACGTATCAAAGGTGCCATAATACCTTGCATATCTTACAATCTCGTCTTTATCAAGACCGATACAGGGGCGGAAGACGGGAATATTTACAACCGAGTCGGTAACCCCGATAGCCTTAAGCGTCTGCGAGGCTACCTGGCCGAGGCTCTCACCTGTAACGAGGGCACCGCATTTGTACTCACCGGCACATCTTTCGGCAAGGCGCATCATAAATATACGTAAAAGGATAGTGAAATAATCCTCGTTGCAATTGTCGCGCAAAACCTCTTGAATATGCGTAAGAGATATTACGTGCACGTGAATTTTGCCGAGAAACTCGCACATTTCTGACGCGAGCTGCATAACCTTTTCCTTTGCGCGCTCAGAGGTGTAGGGGAAGGACTCAAAGTGCAAAGCCTCAATTTCAAGGCCGCGCTTTGCCATCATACAGCCCGCAACCGGTGAATCAATACCGCCCGAGAGTAAAAGCAGTCCGCGCCCTGCTGAGCGTAGGGGTAAGCCGCCGGCACCCTTTTCCTGCCCCGCTCTGATATATGCGTGGTCGTCGCGCACCTCAACGGTAACAGTGACCTCGGGCGCCTTAACGTCAACCTTGATGCCGCGCACGGTGGAGAGTATAACGCCGCCGATTTCGCGTGAAATCTCGGGAGATGTCAATGGGAATTTTTTATCCGAACGCTTAGCGTCAACCTTAAAGGTGCGTGTGCCTCTAAGCTTTTCGGGCAGATAAGTGCGCGCAGTTTCTATAATGCTATCCATATTTTTATCGCACACTGCCGCGCGGTTGACACCCACGATACCGAAAACGCGCTTTGCCGCCTCGTACATTCCGTCCATATCGCACGCGTCATTCTTCGGCTCAACGTAAACCGTGCTCTGCTTAAAGTAAATATTAAATTCTCCGTAGGGTGACGCACGGCGGCGCAGCTCCTTGACAAGGCTTGACTCAAAGCTCTGCCTGTTTGCGCCCTTAAGCACCACCTCACCGAATTTGCAGAGGATAACCTCAGGTGTATTAGTAGTAAAAAGACTGCTTGTAAAGTCCAATTTTGTTTTCTCCTTTTATTATGTAATCTTCAAAAGAGCCTCTTTTATCTCGCTCTCAGACGAAAAATAGTAGATAACAACGTTACCCGTGCGAAAAATTCCGCTATCTCCCTCGGCAAATGCTGATAAAAGCTTAAGCCTTTCAAGGCACACGTCGGTAATATCAAAGGTATCCTGCGCGCCAACGCTTGATAGCATACCGACCTCTGTGAGCCTGTCAAGCCCCGAATACAGATAAACCGCATAATCAAGCGGCACGCGGGAAGCATCACCGAATAGCGAAAGCGCCATTTTCTCGGTAACGTAGCCCGCCTCGCCTTCGTCAGCTTCTGGTGTGTAGACCGTACCCGTGCCGCGATATTCGCGTAAAAAGTCAGCCATAAGCTCACTCGGTGACGCACTTTTATAAAGGCACGAGGTAAGAGCTGCAAGTGTGAGCAAAAGGGTAATAAGAGAGGTAAGCTTTTTCATATTCCACCGCCGTTTTTTGTTTAATTATATGCGGCGGCAGCTTGAATTCAGTCCTTTTTGTTGCGCTCTTTATCTATGTAATTTTGTAAAATGATTTCTGCCGAGAGTGTGTCTACCGAGTCGCGGCGGCGCTTGCCAAAGGTGCCCGAGGCATCAAGAAAGCGGTAAGCCTCCATTGTAGTCATTCTCTCGTCGTAAAAGTCAATTTCAATATCGGTGTATTCTCGGAGTATAGCGGCAAAGGCGCGTATAACGTCTGCGCGCTCGCCCTCGCTGCCATCCATATTCTTCGGTAGGCCTATTATGATTTTGCGGCACCGTCTTGACTCGGCCTCTGTTGCCACTCTTTTGGCAGTGTTTCTCATTCCGCCCTCTTTAACAGTGCCTATGCCCGAAGAGAGCAGACCCGATATATCGCACTCGGCAAGACCCGTGCGCTTGTCACCGTAGTCAACGCCAAGATATTTGCCGTGATTTAAATTCATACTTGGTTCCTCTCATATACGTTAATGTAAAAGTCTGCCTCACACCTCACACCGTCAAGCGACAAAACGCGCTCACGAGCCTCGCGCGGAGTTCTGTAGGCGTATGGCGTCATCATAAAGAGCGAGCGCACCTCGTCCTGCGAGCAAAGGCTCATTTCATAGCCGAGGCGCTTATGCAAAAGGAGCTTAAAGCCCGAAAGCTCGTCACACTCGGGTGCGTTTTTATAGGGGTTATCATAAATTCTCTTTTTTAGCTCAAAAAGGTGATTTTCGGCAGGATAAACCATAATAAACCTGCCCCCGTGTCGAATTACGCGCAAGAGCTCGTCCTTTGCAAGCGGTGAAAAGATATTTAAAGCCGTGTCAACAGTGCCGTCAGCGACGGGCATCGAATACGCGCTTGCTACCGCGAGAGTGAGCCTTTTGTTTTTCTTTGCCGCAAGCCTTACTGCGTCCTTTGAAATATCAAAGCCATAGACCCTGCTCTCCCCGTCGCGCGAATATAAAGCATTCTCAATTATATCGGTGTAATAGCCCTCACCCGAGCCGCAGTCAAGCACACATTCACCCTTACCCGTGTAGCTTAAAACAAGCTCTGCAACACACCGAGCAAGCGGCTCATAATGCCCGAGCGCCAAAAACTCACGCCTCGCCTTAACCATCTCGGCATTGTCACCGTGAGTGCCGCGCCCCGCACCCAGCAAAAGATTGTAATACCCCTCCTTTGCCCTATCAAAGCTATGACCGAGCGCACATTTTTTACTGTTGCCGAAGGACGCAAGCGCGCCCCCGCATTTAGGACATACAAAATCCATAGCTTTTCCTTTCAAATCTGATTTATGTCAGCGCAGAGTGCTGATTAGTAGAAATGGCCGTAATTTGCACTCGGTACCCGTTCACTCAAGAAATCGCCTAGAGCGAGGCGTAAGTGAGCGAGTGAAATGAAGCCGTAGTTACCTACGGCGATTTGAGCGAGTCGAGCGACAACAATGCTATAGGCGATTTATTGAATGAACATAGCATCGCCGAAGGAGAAAAAGCGATACCTCTCCCTCACTGCCTCTTCATACGCCGCCATAACATTATCTTTACCCGCGAGGGCACTTACTAACATTATCAGGGTGCTTTCGGGGAGATGGAAGTTAGTTATTAGAGCATCGGTGGCTTTGAATTTGTAGCCGGGATAGATAAAGATTGAGGTTGCTGAGCGCATGGGGTAGACCTTACCCGTGTCGTCTGAAATGCTCTCTAGGACTCGGGCGGAGGTTGTACCTACGGCTATTATTCTGCCGCCCATTTCACGGCGGCGGTTTATCTCGTCGGCAGTTTCCTTCGATATATGGAAATACTCCTTATGCATCAGGTGCTCTTCAATTTTATCGACCTTTACCGGGCGGAAGGTGCCAAGACCCACGTGCAAGGTTACCTCGCCGTAGCCGACACCCTTGGCCTTGATTTTTTCGAGCAGCTCCTCTGTAAAATGCAAGCCTGCCGTGGGGGCAGCTGCCGAGCCCTGCTCCTTTGCGTAAACGGTTTGATAATCCTCTTTGTTTTCAAGCTTTTTGGTAATATAGGGCGGCAGGGGCATATTGCCTACCTCGTCTAAGACCTCATAAATGCTTTTATATTTCTCAGTATCATATTCAAAGCTTACAGTGCGGTTACCGCCCTCTACAATGCCCGTAACCGTGGCGCGCAGGATACCGCCAAAATCAAAGGCCGAGCCAACCTTAGCGCGCTTACCGGGGCGGACGAGGCACTCCCATTCTCCACTCTCTAGCATTTTCAAGAGCAAAAGCTCCATTGACGCACCCGTCTTTGCGGTAGTGCCGATAAGGCGCGCAGGTATTACGCGCGAGGAATTAACGACGAGCATATCGAGAGGCGAGAGATAGTCGATTATATCCTTAAAGATTTTATGCTCACGGCTGCCGTCAACACGTGACAGAACAAGCATACGGCACTTGTCGCGCTCTTCTGCCGGCGACTGCGCTATAAGCTCCTCGGGCAAATCAAAATAAAAATCGTGAGTTGTGAGGTCGGTGGCTATTCTTTCATTTACAATATTTTCCGGATTATTCAAAACAAACTCCATAAGCAAGGCGCGGGGGTGATACATATAATGTAATATAGACCCGTACTTTTTATTTTAATAAAGACATTATACTATAAATTAACCGTTAAATCAAGTATCGGTAAAAATTTTTGCAAGCGGAGGAAAAATGAAAACTACGGTTTTTCGCGGAGTGGGCACAGCGCTTATCACACCCTTTCTTGACGGAAAGATTGATTACGGCAGCCTCGGGGTACTTATAGATAGACAGCTTGACGCAGGCATTGATGCGCTTGTGATAGGCGGAACTACGGGCGAGGCGGCGACACTCACGGACACAGAGAGGTACGAGCTTTACAAATTTACAAGAGAATACATCAGAGGTAGGTGTAAGCTGATTTTCGGCAGTGGTACAAACGACACGCGCGGCGCGATACAGCACACCGAGATGGCCGAAAAAATCGGGTGCGACGGTGCTTTGGTTGTGACACCGTATTACAACAAAGGCACGCGTGAGGGGGTGGCAAGGCACTACGAGGCAATAGCCGATGCTACGAGCTTACCAATAATTTTATACAACGTGCCCTCACGCACCGGGGTAAGCCTTGATATAGAAATGGTCGAGCGGCTTTCACAAAAAAATAATATTGTCGGCATTAAGGAAGCATCTGACTCACAGGAGCGCTTGATGGCACTTTCGGCAATTGAGGGGTTTGGACTGTACGCAGGTAACGACTCGGCAATATCAACAGTTCTCTCACTTGGCGGGCTTGGAGTTATATCGGTGGTATCGAATCTGTATCCTAAGGAAACTATGGAAATATGCAAACAATTCTTTGCAAATAACCTAGACGGTGCACTAAAAATGCAGAAAAAGCTCTTGCCCATTATCAGCGCATTATTTTTAGAAACCAACCCTGCACCGGTAAAATACGCACTTGCCTCTTTGGGGCTTTGCCAAGGCGAGATGCGCTTGCCGATGTGGTTTGTTACAGAGAGCACTAAAAATAGGATAGAGCAAGCAGTGGAGAAAATGCAAAATTAAGAAAATGCAAAATGCAAAATTAAAAATGCAAAATTAAAAAAGCAAGGACAAAGGCTTTATCTCCTCTATCCTCGCTTTCCTATGATTATTTAACTTTCAATTTATTGCAGAATGCAAAATCGTGAGGGAGAGGCCTAATAGGCAAAAGAAAAAACACAGAATCGGGTCGAAAAATACAATTTTAAACTTTTCTATTGACAAATCGGTACTGTTGTGTTAAAATAACTGCATAAAAAGGGTCGGATTAGTAACGGAACACTTTTGACAGCCAAAGAGATGTAGCGGTTGGTGCGAGCTACAGCAGAGCTCCGTGAAGCAGTCGACACCGGTTTTCAGTGAACAAAAGCGCATAGCGCAAAAAGCTGACGGCCGCCCCCGTTATAGGGCTGTGGGTGTAACTGCACCCCGAGAGGAGCTTGCCTGTGAGGGGAGCTTGAAGCACGGTGGTAACACGAGTTTTTTCGTCCGTGGCATTTCGTATGCCACGGCTTTTTTGTTTTTGATTATAATTTTTGTGCGGTACACCGCGAGAGGAGCAAGATATGAACGCAAAGGACAGAATGATTTTAAAGCTGCTTGAAAAGAACGCGCGCTTCAGTGCCGAGGAGATAGCGGCTGTGGTTGAAGAGAGCTGTGAATGGGTAGCTGAAAGGATTGCCGCGCTTGAGGCTATGGGGCTTATCCGCGGATACAAGGCGGTAATCGACTGGGAAAAAATTGATACAGACAGAGCAAGTGCTATAATTGAGCTTAAGGTAACGCCTAAGGCAGGGCTTGGCTTTGAGGACGTTGCGTCAAGAATTGCAAAATACCCCGAGGTTGAGTCGGTTAGTTTGGTTTCGGGCGGATACGACCTGTCTGTTATAGTAAAAGGTAAGACCTTTCACGAGGTATGCAACTTCGTTGCGAGAGAGCTTGCAACGCTTGAATCGGTAACAAGCACGGGCACGCAGTTTGTTATGCGCAGATACAAGGAGCTTGACTGTGAGCTTGCGTGCGAGGATAATGACGAGAGAGAAAAGATACTGATATGATAGATTATACTAAGGTAATATCCGAAAAGGTAAGAGATATAAAGCCCTCGGGCATCAGGCGTTTTTTTGATATTGCAAGCACTATGGACGGTGTAATATCACTAGGCGTTGGCGAGCCCGACTTTAAAACACCCTGGCAGATAAGAAAAGCGGGAATTTCTGCACTTGAGCGCGGTCAGACCCGTTATACCGCAAACCGCGGCCTTGAAGGCTTAAGAGCCGAGATTGCGCGCTATTTTGAGCGCAAATACGAGGTAAAATACGACCCGTGTAAAGAAATTCTTGTAACTGTTGGCGGCAGTGAGGCGGTTGACGGTGCGATAAGGGCAATTTGCAACGAGGGTGACGAGGTAATAATACCCCAGCCGAGCTACGTTTGCTACGAGCCTATGGTAAAGCTTGCGGGCGGTGTACCGGTAATTGTAACAACCAAAGAGGAAAACGGCTTTAAGCTTACTAAAGAGGAGCTTGAGGCGGCCGTTACAGAGAGGACAAAGGCTTTAATTCTACCCTATCCCTCTAACCCCACGGGCGCTGTGCTTGACAGGGGCGACCTTGAGTCGCTTTGCGAGGTACTTAGAGGCACGAATATCGTTGTAATCTCAGACGAAATATATGCAGAGCTGACCTTTGGCGGTTTAAGGCACGTGTCTATTGCGTCTATGCCCGAAATGAAGGAGCGGTGCGTGGTTATAAACGGCTTTTCAAAGACCTTCTCAATGACTGGCTGGCGAATGGGCTATGCTGTAGGCCCCGAGCCGCTTATCAAGGAAATGACTAAGATACACCAATTTGCAATTATGTGCGCGCCCACCGTATCTCAGCTTGCGGCAATCGAGGCGCTGAGGAGCTGTGACACTGCGGTAGCAGATATGCTTTTTGAATACGACACAAGGCGCAAAATCATAGTTGACGGCTTTAACAAGCTCGGCCTTACCTGCCGTGAGCCGAAGGGTGCGTTCTACGCCTTTCCCTCTATAAAATCAACAGGTCTTACGAGCGAGGAGTTCTGTGAGCGCCTGCTATACTCTAAGAAGGTAGCTCTCGTGCCGGGTACGGCATTCGGCGAGGGCGGCGAGGGGTACGTGCGTGCCTCATACTGCTACTCCTACGAGCATATAAAAGAGGCCTTGCGCCGAGTAGGCGAGTTTCTTGACGAGCTTAAAACAGAATAAAAAAAGACCCGTGAAGCGAAAAAATGCGACACGGGTTATATTTTTTACAAAATCAAATGAGCTTTATCATATTTGAGTCTACAATCTCAACGTACATATCATTGTCAAGCCGCATAAGCAAGGATTGGAAAAACGAGGTAACGGGGTGCTCTGTAAAGAAATGCCCTGCCTCGATAAGATTGAGCCCCATCTCCTCTGCCTCTGCCATTACGTTGTAGCCTATCCTGCCCGAAACGTAGGTATCAGCACCGAGGGCCAAGGCATCGTTTACGTAGCTCTTACCGTCACCGCCGACAACCGCAACGCGCGATACGGGTATAAGCGCATCTGCCACCTTAACACCGTCACAGTCAAGCAGACCCTTAATGAGATATGAGAAATCCTCCATCGTAAGCTCCTCGTCAAGAGTACCTATTCTGCCAAGGCCACCCTCACCGAACGGCACTGCGTTACGGATACCCAAGAGGTCTGCAAGCAGGTCGTTAACACCGCCCTCTACCTTATCGGCTCTCGTATGTAAGGAAATTACGGTAACGTCGTTTTTTATAAGCTTGATAACCTTACGGCTTACGTGCGCGTCCTCGGTTAAAGAACCCAATGGCTTGAAAATCAAGGGGTGATGGGAAAGAATTAAATCTATGTTATTGGCTATCGCGTAATCAACGATATTCTCGGTAACGTCAAGTGTCACAAGCGCGCGCCTGACCTCTCTTTGCGTATCGGTGCAAACCATAATTCCGTCATTATCCCAAACCTCGCGCAGCGACTCGGGAATCCTATCGCATATTTTCGCGTAAAGCTCCTGTACGGTCATAATTAACTCCTTTAAAGCTTACTTAATCTTTCGTTTATAAGGGCGATAAGCCCTGCCTCTTGCTCTGTGCTCCCGCCGCCCTGCGCCTTGCCTATAAGTGCCCTTTCAAGGCTTGCTTTCTTGCGCGTGAGGTACTCTATATACTCATTTTTGTCACACGGGTGCGGATATTCCTCGCCAAGCTCGTAAATCAAAGGCGTTTTTTTCTCAACCTTACCCGTATACTCTGCAAGCAGGGTCAGATAATATTTGCCGCCGGATGTGCTGTATCTTTCGTCAAGCACGTCAAAGCCGAGAGAATACAAGCACTCACGCACAGCCCCCGGGCGCGACATCGGCTGAAGAATGAGCCTCGTGCCCTCTTTTTTTAAGTGAGGTGCCGACGAAACTATCCTTGCAATCAGCTCGCCGCCCATACCGCATATTGCGTAATCGGTGATATCAAGGTCGGAGAGTGCCGCCGCACCGTCTGTGAGAATAAAGCTGCATTTATCCGAAAGTCCCTCTCGAAGAACGTTCTCTTTGGCAGAGGAAAGCGGCCCCTCGTTTATATCGGTCAAGACGGCACGGGATATTTTACCCGACTTGAACAGAAAAATGGGCAGGTAGCCATGGTCTGTGCCAATATCGGCAAAAACCGCCCCCGCCCTTACGAAACCGGCGCAGGACAAGAGCCTTGCGTCAAGTGTATTCGCCGTCATTTGTTTGACAGATAGTCGTTGATTTTATTTACAAGCTCCTCGGCGTTTGTACCGTGAACCAAGCACGCGTCCTCTATCGACTCGCCTCTTGAATGGGGGCAGCCTAAGCAGTGCATACCGATTTCAAAGAAGAATCTTGCGGTCTCTACGTCAAAGTCAAGAATATCGCCTATAAGCGTGTCTTTAGTAACCTTCATTTTAATACACCTCTTTAAAAAGTTTCTTTACAGTGTTATTTTAACACACCCCGTGACAAAAATCAATATATATTTAAAAAAGTATCTTTACAATTAACTTAAATTATGGTAAAATATTACGGATAAAAAGTAATTTAGGAGTCGGATAAATGATAGTTGCGCTTGAAGAGGCAAAAAGAAGACTCAGTGCTATGACGGGCGTGCTCGCGGAGCTTGGCAATCAGCTTAAGATTGAAGAGGCGAAGGAGAGATACACCGAGCTTGAGAGAGAAACTATGGTGCAGGACTTTTGGGACGATGCTGAGAAATCGTCAAAGAAGCTGCAGCTGATAAAACAGCTTAAGGACAAGGTGGAGAGCTACGAGGAGCTTAACTCACGCCTTGAGGACGCGCTCGCGCTTTGCGAGATGGCGATAGAAGAAAACGACGAGGGCTCGGTTGACGAGGTAGTGAGCGAGTGCGAGTTTATTGAGAGCGAGGCTGAGAACAAGAGAATTGAGGTTCTTCTCTCTGGTCCTTACGACAAAAACAATGCCATACTTTCATTTCACCCGGGTGCGGGCGGCACTGAGGCTCAGGACTGGGCGTCTATGCTTTACCGTATGTATACCCGTTGGGGTGAGAAGCGCGGCTTTAACGTTAAGCTTATAGACTGGCTTGACGGTGACGAGGCGGGCCTAAAATCGGCTACGGTTATGATTGAGGGTATGAACGCCTACGGATACCTAAAGAGCGAGAACGGCGTGCACCGCTTAGTCAGAATTTCTCCCTTTGACTCCTCGGGCAGACGCCACACGTCATTTTCAAGCGTTGAGGTAATGCCTGAGTTTGAGGACGACGATACGATAGTTCTGCGTGACGAGGACCTTGAAATAACGGCACACCGTTCGAGCGGTGCGGGCGGTCAGCACATTAACAAGACCGACTCTGCTATCCGTATCGTGCACAAGCCTACTGGTATCGTGGTCGGCTGCCAGACCGAGCGCAGCCAGCTGCAGAACAAGGAAACTGCGCTTAAAATGCTTAAGGCAAAGCTTATGGAAATCAAAATCCGCGAAAAGCTTGACAGGATTGAGGACATACAGGGCAACAAGGCCAATATCGAATGGGGCAGCCAGATACGCAGCTACGTGTTTATGCCCTACACTCTGGCTAAGGACACACGCACAGGCTACGAGGACGGCAACATTGACTCGGTAATGGACGGTAACATTGACGGCTTTATCAATGCATACCTCAAGCATATATCGAAAGAGTAAATGCAAGAAAATAGAAAATGCAAAATGCAAAATTAAAAAAGCAAGAATAATGGCTTTATCTCCTCTATTCTTGCTTTCCTATGATTATTTAACCTTCAATTTTCAATTTTCAATTCATTACAAAAATATAAAAGCAAGGGTAAGGGATTTGTAGCATTGTGCTCCCTATATCCTTGCTTTTTCTTTATCGGCAAAATAGCGCGAAGATTTTGCTTAGAAAAGTGTTGATATTTTGCCGATAGTGTGGTATAATATTACCGATAAGTAGTTTTGGGGAGATTTTTATGAAATACATTTCAACAAACGAGGCGGCGAAAAAATGGTGCATTTCGGAGCGCAGTGTAAGAAAATACTGTCAAGACGGCAGAGTTAGCGGTGCTCGCCTTATCGGCAAGGTCTGGCAAATTCCAACAGATGCACAAAAGCCCGAAAGAGCCTCGCGCAGTGATAAAAGAAACACGCTTTTAGACCGCCTACGAATGGAAAAGGCGGCACGTCTTTCCGGCGGCATTTACCACAGAATACAAATTGACTTAACCTACAACTCTAACCATATCGAGGGCTCACACCTGACGCATGACGAAACTCGCTACATTTTTGAAACCAACACTATAGGTCCGGGCGGAAAGATACTGAACGTTGACGATATAATCGAAACTGCAAATCATTTCAGGTGCATTGATGCAGTAATTGATAACGCCCATCTTTCACTCTCAGAAAAATACGTTAAAGAGCTTCATTTTATTTTAAAAACAGGCACTACAGATAGTCGACACGGTTGGTTTGCGGTAGGTGAATATAAAAGACTGCCGAACGAGGTAGGCGGTATTGATACCACACGGCCGGAGCTTGTAGCCGAGAGTATGAAGGCTTTAATCGACGAGTATAATAAAAAGCCTGATAAAACTCTTGAAGATGTTCTTGATTTTCACGTAAGGTTTGAGCGTATACACCCATTTCAGGACGGCAACGGCAGAGTTGGCAGGCTGATTATGCTTAGCGAGTGTCTGAAAAACGGGATAACTCCGTTCATAATAGACGAATCACACAAGCTTTTCTATTACAGAGGACTTGCAGAATGGGAGCGCGAGCGAGGTTATCTTATGGATACCTGTCTTTCAGCGCAGGATAAATTCGGAGCGCTGATGGATAAATTTAATATCAAGTAAAAAGAAAAAAGCAAGGGTAAGGGGATTATATCACACGTTCCTCTATTCTTGCTTTTGTTTAATTACAGTTTTATAGCTCTTTTAATATTTCTCTTATTTTTTCGGTGTCAATGCGTTTTCTATTGCCCTTTAAAGTAAGGGTAAGGTTATCCCGTGTAAAGATTTTACGGGCGGCGCACATAATTCTCTCGGCCGTGACGGCACGGTAGCGTTCGCGCCTTGCATCAATATCGCGGTAGCCGAGGTCAAGCACGTGATTATCGTAGCCCATTGTGAAATTGAGCTCGCGTACGTCGTCAAGGAGCATCTCGGCGTTGTCTGTGTAGCCCGCCTTCATAAGCCTGTCGGCAGATAGGGGTGCGGATTTGAGCCTGCTTAGCTCTGACACCGTACATTCAAGTGCCTCGTAAAGCCTACCCTCCTTTAGCTCGTAGGAGAATGAGAGTGTACCGATGTTTTTATATCTTTCGGTCTGACCCGTAAGGTCGTAGCAAAGTCCGCGCCGCTCGGAAAGCTCAATGAAAAATCCCGAGCTGTAGCCGCCGAGGAGAATATCGTACAAAAGGTCAATTTCCTCTGATGCTACCTCGCTCATATCAATATCAAAGGTAAAGCGCACCTTGGTAAAATCTGCGTTTTTAATAGCCACCTCGGCATCTCTTTTGCCGAATTTTTGCGGCACGGGTGCGAGGTTGCAGTGCTTTTCACCCTCGTAAAGGGGGTAGGTATCAAGTAGGGCGCAAAGAGCACAGATATCAGCATCCGTCACCTTGCCCGTGATATAAACGAAAAGGTTATCGGGTGAAAAAATACGGCGGCGGTATTCTTCAAGCCTTTTGCCCGTAATTGCTCCGACAGACTTCGGTGTGCCCGTAATTGAGCGTGAGAGAGGTGTGCCCTGCCATACAAGTGCCGAGGTGAAGCCTGCGAGCGAGGTTTTTTCGTCTGCCTCGCGGATTTCTGCCCTTATTCTGTCGCGCTCGCGGTCAATCTCGGATTTCGGCAGTGAGATGGGTGACAACAGGCGCGAGAAAATATCGGCGGCGAGTGAGAAATTCTTCGACGCGCCCGAGATATAAAACTGCACCATTTCGGAATAGGTAGAGGCGTTAAACTCAAGGCCGTATTTATCAAGCGTGTTATAAAGAGTGCCGCCCATATTGCAGTTTACGTTTCTTATTGCCACGTGCTCAAAAAAGTGAGTAATACCTGCCTCACCGTCACTCTCGTAAATACTGCCTGCCTTTACGAAAAGAGAAAGAAAGAAGCTGTGTGAGTCTTCATTATTATAAATATAAACGGGTATGCCGCCCTTGGTATATACCTTTCGCTCCATATTTTCTCTCCCTTCTGCCGTTTTAAAGTATTGTACCATAAGATAACTAAAAATTCAAGAATATTTTCCGCACCTTTAATTTTGCATTTTGCATTTTGCACTTTGCATTTACTCGTCCTTCGTCTTGATTTTGCATTTTGCATTTTGCATTTTGTATTTAATTGCATTTTCTTGACTTTGCTCCCTTATGGGTGTATAATATGTAGCGAATGATAAAAAAGGGGGAGAGATATGTTACCCGAGGGCTTTTTGGTAAGAATGCGCGAGTTGCTCGGCGACGAGTATGACGAGTTTATCTCTGCCCTGTCACACGAGGCAGTACGCGGTATGCGTGTTAATTTAATTAAGGCAAACACCGAGGAATTTATAAAGGACTGCCCGTTTGAACTGGGCAAAATACCCTACTGTGAAAACGGATTTATCTTAGAGAGTGACGAGGCCGTTGGCAGAAGTGCCGAGCACCACGCAGGTATGATTTATATGCAGGACCCGGGTGCTATGGCTACACTTTCGGCACTTGATATAAACCCCGAATGGAGCGTTGCCGATTTATGCGCGGCGCCCGGAGGTAAATCAAGCCAGATTGCCGAAAGGCTGAGAGGCGGCTTTCTCTTATCAAACGAGTACGTGCCAAAGCGCGCGAAGATACTTGTGCAAAACCTTGAGAGGCTTGGAGCGAGGCGCGCAGTCGTTACCTCGCTTGACACGGGGCGGCTTTGCGAATTCTACCGACACGCCTTTGACCTTGTAGTGGCAGACGCACCCTGCTCGGGTGAAGGAATGTTCAGAAAAAGTGACACGGCTATAGACGATTGGAGCGAGGAAAATATAAAAGCCTCAGCAAAACGGCAAGGCGAGATACTTGAAAACGCAGCTGTTATGGTAAAGAGCGGCGGATACCTGATTTACTCTACCTGCACCTATGCACCCGAGGAAAACGAGCTTACAGTGGCGGCATTTCTGCGCGCTCACCCCGAGTTCCGTTTAGTACCCGTTAAGGACGAGCTTGAGAGAGCCACGCGCCCTGCAATAGCCACGGCGGCACCCGATATAGAGAATATGTGTTATGCACGCAGGTGCTATCCGCATATAACAGAGGGCGAGGGGCAGTTTGTTGCCCTTATGCAAAGAGATAATGACGGCCAAGAGCCGAAGCTTAATTTCAAGGACAGTGCAAAAGCACCTACGCGCGAGGAAATGGCGGCGGTGAAGGCGTTTTTTAAGGAAAACCTTGTTGATATGCCTGATGCTGAGATTAAAAAGGTTGGAGAGAGCCTATGTTTAATTCCGCACGGGTGCCCTATTTTGCCACATTCTGTATTTATGTCGGGCGTGCTTATCGGTGAGGTAAGAGGCAAGCTGCTCTTCCCGTCGCATCAGCTATTTACGGCTTACGGTGAGCTGTTTTTACATAGAGTTGAGCTTAGCCGAGAGAGTGCCGAGAGATACCTTTGCGGTGAGGAGATAGATGCGCCCGAGGGTATAGGCGGCTGGTGCGCGCTATTCTATCGCGGTGCGGCGCTTGGCGGCGGCAAGGCTTCGGGCGGTAAAATAAAGAACCATTACCCCAAGGGGTTAAGAAATAAATAATTAAATTTAAGGAGATATATTATGGAAAAAATACTTGCTAAGGTGGGCGCGCTCACCGTTACGGAAAACGAGGTAAACGAGTTTCTCGCAGGACTTGGCGCACGCGGACAGGCCTATAACAATCCCGAGGGCAAAAGAGTAATTCTTGAGCAGCTGATAGGCAACAAGCTTATTTTGCAGGACGCGCGCAGAAATTTACTTGAGGGCGAGGCTGAATACAGAGCAGAGCTTGCAAAGCTTAAGGAAAAGCTGCTTATAAGCTACGCGCAGAACAAGATTTTGTCTGCAGTTAAAGTAAACGACAGTGAGGTTGCAGAGTATTACGAGAGCCACAAGGAAGAGCTTGCGGGCGGTGAGAGCGTAAGTGCCGCGCACATACTTGTAGACACAGAAGAAAAGGCGCTTGAGATACTTGCAAAAATCAAGGCAGGTGAGGTTAGCTTTGAGGACGCGGCACGCGAGAATTCAAGCTGCCCTTCAGGTCAGAATGGCGGCGACCTTGGCACCTTTACACGCGGACAGATGGTACCCGAGTTTGACAAGGCGGTTTTCGAGATGCAGGTTGGTGAAATTACCGACGCGCCCGTTAAGACACAGTTTGGCTACCACTTAATCAAGCTTAATGCTAAAAACGATGCATCTGTACCCGCACTTGACGAGATTAAGGCAGAGCTTGCTGAAATGCTTGTAGGCGAGAAGAGGCGCGAGGCTTACGAGAAAAAGCTTAACCAGCTTAAGATTGTTTATCCCGTAGACTATACTGTGTAAATGCAGAATGCAATTGCAAATGCAAAATGCAAAATTCAAAATGCAAAATTAAGACGAAAGTTACGGAAGTGCAAAATGCAAAATCAGGACGGAGATAAGGGGTAAATGGCAGAGGAAAACGAGCTTTTAAAAAAGCGATATCTTGAGCTTGCCGCCCGTGCTGACGGCTACTTTACCTACACGGATTTTCTTGGTCTTGCCGAGCAATCTGTATTTAAAGAGGTCGCGGCAAAAATCCGTGTGCCATACAGTGAATGGGGCGGTGCCCATGGCTGTGAGCGGATAATAGTGCGATTTGGTGATACCTCTCTTTTGGGGTATGACCCCGACTATCCCATCACGTGTATCGAAATTGTGCCGCGCAGTGAGAAATTTGCCGAGAAGCTCTCGCACCGTGATATTCTGGGTGCGCTTATGTCACTTGGCATCACGCGCGATACTCTTGGCGATATTGTAGTGCGCGAGGGGGTATATTACCTCTTTTGCCTTGACACGATAGCCGATTACGTGCTGAGTGAGCTTACCCGTGTTAAAAAAAACGACGTTGTGTGTAAGAGGTGCGGGGAGCTGCCCGAGGGCGAGCTTTACAGATGCGAGAATGTGCGAGTGCAGTTATCAAGCGAGAGGCTTGATGCGGTTATCGCAAAGCTTTACCACCTATCGCGCGAGGACGCGCAGGCACTTTTTCACCGCGGTCTTGTGTTCGTATCCGGCAAGCTTACCGAGAGTGTGTCATACACACCGAAGATAGGTGACAAGGTTAGCGTGCGCGGCTACGGCAGGTTTATTTACTCAGGCTTCGTCAGTGAAAGCAAAAAGGGCAAATTAAACGTTGAGCTTGCGGTATACAAATAAAATAGAAAAAGGACAGAGAATTTTTGGCTTGACCGTTGTTCTCTGTCCTCTTTTTACTTTTATATAGCATTTAAAATAAATGCAAATTATTATTTACATTTGTATTGTTTTCCTCTTTTAATCTAAAATGAGGTAGACTCCGTTTGTAAGCGACAGCATATCCTCAAGCGATGCGCCGAAGATAGAGTCGGTAATAAAGGTAATTACAAAATATGCGTACGGGCTTCTGTAAAAGGTAGCGGCGCAGGTGTAGCTTTTGCCGCCCTCGCCCGTATTCGTATAGGTATAATACGGCACGTCACCGTAAAGGAAAACGTCACCCGTGTGACCTGCGCGCGACATATAAAGCTCGCAAAACCCCTTTGGCTCAAGGGTTGGGGGAATGTTATCGTTTATCGCGGCCGAGTGAGAGATACGGGTAATACCGACAACTATAGTGTCACTTGCATACGAGAGGTCAAAGGCCCCGCCCGTGTCGTGTTTTTTATATCCGTTTGGCAAATTTATGCCAAGCTCGCAGTGCTCTGCCCTGACCGTGCCGCCGCAGGCGGTAAGTAAAAGGCTGGCTAAGAGCAAAACGGCAAATATGCATTTATTCTTCATTTTGCACCGATTATTTCTAAGATTTCTATTGGTGTGTCGGCCACTCTGTCAGCTCCCGCAATAATAAGCTCTTCCCTCTCGCGAAAGCCCCAGCTTACACCGACTGTAAGACCGACAGACGCGCGCTTACCGGTTTCAATATCCACACTCGTGTCACCTATAAAGGCTACCTCTGAGGGGTCGGCCCCCATATTTTTAATCATTTCAAGGCAGGCGTCCGGCTCAGGCTTAAGCTTTACACCGTCGCGCCCGCCTGAGGCGAATTTAAACGCATCGCCGAAAAACTCGCTGACTACCGAGCGGGCGGTTGAGTCGGGCTTATTTGAGAGCACGGCAAGAGTTATACCGCGCGAGCTAAGAGCCGAAATAAGCTCGGGGATTCCCGCATACGGCGCTGTTAAGTAATATGGCGAGGAGTCGTACGCCTTATTATAGCTTTTAAGCACGCGCTCGCTAAGCTCCGCGTCGGTAACACCCTTTGACAAGAGCGCACGGCTGACAAGCTTTCTTGCCCCGTCACCGATAAAGCGGCGGCACTCTTCACGCGTTATCCCGTCAATACCGTATTCACAGAGCGTACGGTTAAGATAATACCTGATAGAGTCAAGCGTATCGAGCAGAGTTCCGTCCAAATCAAAAATGCAGAATTTAATCATTACTTAATTTCCTCAAGGCGCGCGTAGGTTGCCATAAGCTTTTTAGTGCCCGCAGTATCAAAGCGCACCTCGTAAAGTATATCTCCGCCCATATCGCGCGAGGATATTACAGTGCCCGTGCCAAAGGACGCGTGGCGCACGCGGCGGCCGTTTTCAATGCGCGAAAGCCCAAAGCCCGAGGCACCCCTTTTGTTCTGTGCTGTGCCCTGTATTGAGGGCGCGCGGCGCATATCGTAGCTTTGCGAGGGTGTCCTTGCCTGCTGTGTCGGATAAGACGAGCCGACCCTCTCGGAATACGGCCGACCCATAGGCCTTGCCGCTCCCTCTCTTACTATAAGCTCCTCGGGTATCTCACAGCGCACGAAGCGCGAAAGTATGCCGGGCTGAGTTTTGCCGTATAGCATTCGCTCACGCGCAGAGGTGATATAAAGCCTCTCTTTTGCTCGGGTTATGGCAACGTAGGCAAGCCTGCGCTCCTCTGAAAGTGCGTCCTCACTCTCACCGTCCTTGCCCGAGGGGAAAATTCCCTCCTCCATACCCGCAATAAACACCACGGGAAATTCAAGACCCTTAGCCGAGTGCACGGTCATAAGCACCACTGCGTCAGCCTCGGTATCGTATTTGTCAACGTCGCTTATCAAAAACGCCTCTTCAAGAAAGCCGTCAAGCGTTGGCTCTTCGTCAAGCTCGCGTATCTTCTCCTCGTACTCGGCGGCGGCGGAGATAAGCTCCTCTACGTTCTCTATTCTGCCCTCTGCGATAATTTTATCGTCCTCGGAAAGAAGCATATCGCGGTAGCCCGTTCTCTCAAACACCGCGCGCACAGCCTCTGATGGTGATAGACCGTCTGTGCGTATTCCCTCAATAAGAGCGGCAAAGGACAAAAGCTTATCAGCACTCTTTGCAAGCAGTGTGAACTCGTCTGCCCGTTTTATTACGTCAAACATAGATAGGCCGTTCATAAGAGCGATATTTTCTACCGCCTCTATAGTTGCAGGACCTATTTTGCGCTTAGGCTCGTTAATTATTCTCTTAAGCCTTGCGTCGTCACTCATATTTGTCAAAAGCGAGAGATAGGCGAGCATATCGCGCACCTCTTTATGCTCATAGAAGCCGAGGTCGCCGATAACCTTAAAGGGCACACCGCTTTTTGCAAATGCGCTCTGCAGTGAGCGGCCGAGGGCGTTTATGCGGTAAAGCACCGCAAAGTCAGAGTATTTACGCCCCTCGCGCCTGACCGAATCCACAATTTTATCTACTATGAACCTGCCCTCTCTATTCTGGTCCTCAAGCACCGAAAGAGTAAGCCTCTCGCCCTCACCCCCCGCGCACCAGAGCTTTTTGTCACGGCGGTGGCGGTTGTTGCCGATAACGGCGTTGGCGGCAGAGAGAATGTTACCCGTCGAGCGATAATTCTGCTCAAGCTTTATAACCGTGGCATCGGGGTAGGTCTTGTCAAAATTAAGTATATTCTCAACCGTAGCTCCGCGGAAGCGGTAAATGCTCTGGTCGTCGTCACCAACTACCATAATATTGCGCCACTTGTCTGCAAGTATCTTCGTAAGAACAAACTGCGCGTAGTTAGTGTCCTGATACTCGTCAACAAGCACGTACTTAAATTTATGCTGATAGTATTCTCTTATATCGGGCTCGTTTTCGAGAAGCTCCACCGTACGCATTATAATGTCGTCAAAGTCAACGGCGTTGTTACGCATAAGCCTATCCGTGTAGAGCTTGTATATTTCCTTTATATCCTTTGAGCGCGGGTCGCGCGTGATTTCAAAATCGTCGGGGTATATAAGCTTATCCTTAGCGTCGCTGATAGCACCCATAACGACCTTTGGGGCAAGGCGCTTTTCGTCAATCATAAGCTCGCGCATACATTCGATAACCAGCCTTTTCTGGTCGTCTGTATCGTAAATCGAAAAGCCCTCGCGGTAGCCGAGCCTGTCGGCGTGCTTACGCAGAATTCTAAGGCAAATCGAATGGAAAGTGCCTGCCCACACGCTGCGCGCAACCTCTTCGTCACCGAAGGTTTTAATAAGCCTCTCCTTAATCTCGCCTGCCGCCTTGTTTGTAAAGGTAATGGCAAGCACCGACCAGGGTGCGGCGGGGCTTGAGGCAAGGCTCGGCAAAATCTCCGAGATAGCATCTGTGTCAAGCTCTAAAGCATCGTTAAGCGCGCTTACCGTCCCCTCGTCTATTCCATCGGGCAAGGAAGAATCAAAATAAGCGTTGCCGTATTTAATTATATAACAAATTCGGTTTACAAGCACCGTAGTCTTACCGCTGCCAGCACCCGCAAGCACAAGCAGGGGCCCCTCTGTTGTAAAGACCGCCCTTACCTGCTCGGGATTTAAAAAAGCGCCGTATACCTTATCAAAAAGCGCTCTTTTTACCTCGTTAAATTCCTTTATCAAATCCATAAAAGCTCTTCCGTAATTGAATTTATCATAAGTTCGCAAAAGTTACTACACTAAAATTTTAAAATCCGACAAAAATGCATCGGACAAACACTCTGCCAAGCAATATATGCACAAAGTCAAACCTCTACTTTTCCACGATTTAGCGATATCGGTAAAAATAACCTCTCTTAGTTATCAACATTTGGCGATGTTGAAAATGTTGAAAACATTCTGTCGAAAAAGTGCGGATTTATATAGACTTTGGCGCACCGCGGCGAATGTGGGGCGTGTTATCAACATTTTTGCTTTGCGGTATGTCGAATTGCGCTGTGCCATACAAAAAATCTACTTTTCCGCACTTTTGCTCTTTTCGCACCGTTTCGTGGCCCTGTGACACTTTTCGCACACTTATGAGCTATATCAGCTGATTTGTGCCGTTTTATTTCGTAATTTTTACTACAGTTTCTTGTGTTTTTTTATGCAGAGTTTGTTTTTTATCCTCTTTTCCTCGTGGGGTGCGAGGGTTTTTGTGACCTATTGCTCACTGTTTTCGAGCTTGCTCTTCGGGTCGGCTCGTTTTTTGCCCGCGTGCCGCCGCGCTTTTTTCCGCTCGCCGTATCAGCCTTTGAGGTGCGGTGCTTACGCTCGCGCTCTGCGACCTTGCCCCTGCCGTTTGCAGGCGGGCGCTTTGCTTTATTCTTGCCCTGCCAATGGGCGTTACCGTCCTTACCGAATGCGGGGCGTACCAAGCACTCGGGCCCGTAGCCTATAAGCTCCTCTCTGCCTGCTTTGGTTAGTGCCTCGCGCACGAGATTTGCGTTTTCGGGCTTTGAATACTGCAACAGGGCGCGCTGGAGCTGCTTTTCTCTATAGTCGCGCGTTACTGCAACGGGCTTCATTGTCATAGGGTTGATGCCCGTATAATACATAACCGTTGAGATTGTGCCGGGGGTGGGATAAAAGTCCTGCACCTGCTCGGGTAAATACCCCCACTTTTTAAGATAGACTGCCATATCCACCGCATCGTTCATTGTGGTGCCGGGGTGGCTTGACATAAGGTAGGGCACAAGATACTGCTCAAGCCCTGCCTCACGGCTTATCTCAAAAAATCTCTTTTTAAATTTCTCAAAGACCTCAATAGATGGCTTACCCATCATAGTGAGCGCGTTGTTCGCGCAGTGCTCGGGCGCTACCTTAAGCTGACCCGAGGTGTGACGGGTGACGAGCCTTTTGAAGAAATCCTCGTTTTTATCAAGTAAAAGATAATCAAAGCGTATACCCGAGCGCACGAAGACCTTTTTAACTCCGTCGAGCCTTTCAATCTCCGAGAGCATTTCGGCATACTCGCTGTGGTCTACCTTAAGATGCTTACACGGGGTGGGGGCTAAGCACTTGCGCGAGGGGCAAACGCCCGATTTTTCCTGCTTATCGCAAGAGGGCGCGCGGAAATTGGCGGTAGGGCCGCCGACGTCGTTTATATATCCCTTAAAGCCATCAAGGCCCGTTATAAGCTTTGCCTCTCTTAATACGCTCTGTTTGCTTCTTGAAGACACACTGCGCCCCTGGTGGAATGCGATAGCGCAGAAATTGCACGCACCGAAGCAGCCGCGGTTGTGGGTTATCGAGAACTTGACCTCGGCTATTGCGGGCACGCCGCCCTCACTCTCATAATCAGGGTGGTAGTCACGCGCATACGGCAAGGCGTACACCCTGTCAAGCTCCGCACGGGAGAGGGGCTGCATCGGGGGATTTACCACAAGCATCTTGTCACCGTAATATTCAACTACGGCCTTGGCAGTGCGGTGGTCCATATTTTTATACTGCACGGCAAAGGCGCGTGCAAGAGCCTCTTTATCCGACTTAAGTACGTCAAAGTCGGGAAGCTCTGTATATTCGTAATGTATATCCGTACCGACAGGGGCAAGGAATGCCGTGCCGCGCACGTCGCGTATTTTCTTAATCGGTATGCCTCGGTCGAGCAGCTCTGCCAAGCGAAGGAGTATATTCTCACCCATACCGTATGTAAGTATATCCGCGCGCGAGTCTACGAGAATACTGCGGCGCACCTTATCGTCCCAATAATCGTAGTGACTGAAGCGGCGCAGTGACGCCTCAAGACCGCCGAGGATAATGGGCACGTCGCCGTACGCCTCGCGTATTCTGTTGGAGTAGACTATAACCGCCCTGTCAGGCCTTTTGCCCATTTTACCGCCTGCGGTGTAATAGTCGTAGCCGCGGCGTTTTTTTGACACGGTATAGTGGGCAACCATACTGTCTATGTTACCGCCCGTAACTAAAAATCCTAGGCGGGGTTTGCCAAAGCGCTTAAAATCCTCACAGCTTTTATAATCCGGCTGTGAGAGTATAGCTACGCGAAAGCCCGCCGCCTCAAGCACTCTTGATATTATCGCAACGCCAAAGGACGGGTGATCCACGTAGGCATCACCCGTAACGTATACAAAATCAACCTCACCCCATCCGCGCGCCGATACGTCCTCGGGGCAGACGGGTAAAAATACATTTCTCGGTTGCATAGTAACCTCTAAAAATTATTGCTTAAAGCGTAAAGCCTGCAAGAGCCACCCTCTTCTCTTCACCGTTTTCCATATTTCGAAGGGTCGCCTCGCCCGACTCAATCTCACTGTCGCCTATAATAAGCGTGTAGCGCGCGCCGAGCTTGTTTGCGTATTTCATTTGCGACTTTAAGCTTCTGCCGACGATATCGCACTCTGCCTTATATCCAAGCCCTCTCATACGCTCGGTGATTTCAAGCGCGCAAAGCTGTGCCTTGTCGCCAAGGGCGGCAACATAAAGGTCGGGCACTCTCTTAATAACGGGGTCAACGCCTGCCTCGCGCATAGCAAGTATAAGCCTTGTGATACCCATACCGAAGCCAATGCCCGCAAGCTCAGGGCCGCCGAGAGAGGAAACGAGGCCGTCGTATCTGCCGCCGCCGCAAACCGTGCTCTGTGCGCCGATGCCCTCTGCGATAAACTCAAACACCGCACCCGTGTAGTAATCAAGGCCGCGTACTATAGTGGGGTCCTTGACGTAATCTATGCCCATTTTGTCAAGAGCGAGGCAGAGCGTGTTAAATTTACTCTCACACTCGGGGCAGAGGTGGTCGGTGGTTTTAGGTGCGTCCTTAGCTATAGCCTTGCACTCTGCAACCTTACAGTCAAGCAAACGCAGGGGGTTTTTATCAAGCCTTTCGACACAGGTCGGGCAAAGCTTATCCTTGTGTCTTGTAAAGTGGTCGACGAGCGCCTGCCTGTAGTTGGGTCTGCACTCCTTACAGCCGATAGAATTTAAGTGGAGCTTGACGTTCTTAAGGCCGAGCCTTTTAAGAACGCTGTTTGCAAGAGCAATTGCGGTAGCGTCGGAGAGCGGGCTCTCAGAGCCGAACATCTCCGTACCGAACTGCACGAACTCACGGCTTCTGCCCGCCTGGGGCTTCTCGTGACGGAAGCAGTTGATTATATAGTAGAACTTAAGGGGCATCGGGTCCTGGCATCTGCCGTTTTCTATAATTGCACGCGCAACCGACGCCGTACCCTCGGGTCTTAGAGAAATCGAACGGCTCTCGTCCCTGTCGGCAAAGGTGTACATTTCCTTTTGCACAACGTCAGTCGTGTCACCCACTCCTCTTACGAAAAGCTCGGTATTCTCAAAGGTGGGCGTGCGTATCTCGCCGTAGCCGTATTTCTCAGCCTCTTCTCTCATTACCCCCTCAATGTATCTCCAAAGGGGTGCCTCCTCGGGCATAATATCCATCGTTCCTTTAATTTTCTGTATCATTGTTATCCTCCGCGTGCGCCAAAGTCAAAAGCGCGTCTATTCTTTTATCGTCACAAAGCCAGGCGAGCATACCTATCACCGCCTCTAAGCCCGTAGCATATCTGTAGTCGGTAACGCTTGCGTGCTTGGGTCTATTCAAGTGGTGAGAGTTTGAGGCGCGCCTGAAAACGTCCCTCTCGGCATCTGTTAATTCATTTTCTATTTTTCTGTATGCCGCGGCCTGCGCCTCGGCCGTTACGTAGGAGAGCGAGAGGCGGTTAAGCTCACCCGATTTTGAAATCCCGCGCTTTATCAGCATACGTCTGACGAACAGCGAATGCCTTGCGTCACCGAGATATGCAAGCGCCTGCACCGACGGCAGACGGGCACCGATTATTTTATCCTGCACGGCTTACCTCACTTGTTGTGGTGTTTTTTGTAAATCTTATTGATTTCAGCGTCTATTACCTTAATCTCGTCAAGTATTTCCTGCTTGCGTATTGCAACCTCTTCAAGCAGACCTTCTCTTGCCGAAAGATATTCAAGCCTGCCCTCTTTTGCCTTGGATATGGACACCGACTCAAGCTTGTCCTTTATAATATAGCTCTCGATTACCGAAAGCATTCTGCCGAAGGCGGCGGTCCTGTCCTCTTTATTCGCATCGTAAAGCAGCTGAAAGCTGTCGGTATTAAAATCAACCTCAAAGTAGGCAACGCCGCCAACCTTAGCAAGCTCTGCAAGCATTGATGCGGAAAAGCCCTTGGTGTTCCACGCGAGCGCGCCCGGGTGCCATATTTTACCGTCAACGTCACCCTCTATTATAAAGTGCTTATCGTCACCGTGTTGCATAGCGTTCTCAATACCGTATGTGTAAAGCAGGGAGTCGTAGGAAGAGAGGTAGGTGTTCTTTTCAAAAAGCACGGTCTTAGGCATATCAAAGCCTGCATCGCTGAGCACCTGCCGCATATCGATAAGAAAGTCCTCAAGCTCGCCCTCTCCGTCAAAGAAAAGCGCAGTATCCCACCCTGCCGACATTATCTCGTCAAACTGCTCGCGCGTGATAGCCCCCTCACTGCCGGGTAAAGCGCCCTTTCTAAGGCAAATCATACCTACTATCGGGTGCTCTCTATCCTTCATTTGCTGGAAAGCCGAGGTATAAAGCTGTTTATCGGCATTCCTGTAAACGATGCCCATAAAGCTGCCGTCGGCGAGGCGGTTGAGCGTGTATTTTTCTATATTCTCATATTCAATTGTAAGGTTCTGACGGGCAAGACGGTATTCGTACGACTCTGCCATATAAGCGGCGAGCCTCTCGTCCTCAATCTTCTGTTCTCTGTAATCCTTAATAACGAAGAGGAGCGTTACCCCGAGCAAAAGAGCCACTAGCATTACCTCAAGGAGCACAACCGTCCGTCTTTTGAAATTCATTATACAAATCCCCCTCTGCCGATAAAGCAAAACGAAAAATTAAATTCTGTGCTTTAAATTCTATTATATAAAATATATAAGCCTTTGTCAAGAGTAATGTGCGCACGGCGCGTGTAAATATTTTTACTGAAAATGCTTGCAAAGAGGGGGCTTGTGTGTTATAATGGCTATATAATGCCTGTAGTGTACCCAGAGGCTAAGCGGGTGCAAAAACGGCTTGACCCAAGAGGAAAATATGTCGGATTACGGATACGTTAAGAAAAACTACGGCTCATTAAGGCGAGAGCTTGACGAGCTCGGCAAAAAATACAATAGACCCATAACGCTCGTTTGCGTTACCAAAAGCGGTACTGACGAGGAGCTTTTAGCCCTTGCAGAAGCGGGTGCCACCGATATAGGTGAGAATAGACCGCAAGAGCTCTCACGGCGCGGCAAGCTGCTTCGCGATGCGGGGCTTAAGGTAAACCTGCACGAGATTGGCAACCTGCAGACGAATAAGGTAAAGCTCGTGCTTGACGCGGCACTTATACACTCCGTCGGCAAGCTTTCGTTAGCAGAGGAGATTAGCAAGCGTGCAGAGAGCGCAGGTATTTGCGTGCCCGTCTTAATTGAGGTAAACTCGGCGGGGGAAGAAAACAAGGGCGGTGTCAGCCCCGAGGGCGCAGAGGAGCTGCTAAAAGAGATGCTTAAGCTTCGCGGCATTTTGCCCGTAGGGCTTATGACTATGGGGCCGCCAACCGAGGACGGAGAGCTATTGCGCCCGTATTTCAGACAAACGCGTGAGCTTTTTGATTATTTAAATGAAAAATACGGCTTTGAGGGCGGCGGAATACTCTCAATGGGCATGACCCACAGCTACAGGGTAGCAATTGAGGAGGGCGCAACGCTCGTCAGAGTCGGCAGAAGATTATTTACGAGGGGAGAGGACTGAAATGTTTGAGAAATTTATGGAGAAGTTTAATAAGCGCGAGGCCGAGGAGGAGCTTGAATTCAAGTCCTTTGAAGAGGTAGAGGCCAAGACCGAGCAGACCAAAAAGGAAGAGCCCGTGTATACCGCTAAGGAGAAGAATAACGACAGCGTTGAGCTTAAGGTTATAAGACCCGAGGCTTACGAGGAGGTCAGCACGGTTGCAGACAACTTACTTGCAGGCTCTACGGTAGTGCTTAATTTAGAGGCGCTCGACAGACCCACGATATACAGAATGCTTGACTTTTTAAACGGCGTTACCTACTGCACCGACGGAGAGATTAAAAAGGTGGCACCGAGTACCTTTATTATTACACCTCACAGCAATATCGATATCTCCGATATGTAATATTTGGAGCAGAAATTGGAAACTATACTTTACATTTTAGCCAAAACAGTAGCAATTTATCTTACTGTGGCAGGCTATGCTATGCTCGGCCGGGTGATAGTGCAATTTTTTGTAGTACCCGAAGAAAGCAGGCTTTTTGCCCTCTTGCTTTTTATCACCGAGCCTGTAATTCTGCCCTTCAGAGTAATTCTTGGCAAATTAAATATCGGGCAGGGTGTGCCCCTTGACATACCCTTTATGGCGGCGTATCTTGCACTTACGCTCGTACAGATTTTTTTGCCCGTGATATGAGAGAAAAATATGGAATTTGATTTAAAAAAGGCCTTTAAAAAAAGGCGCGCCCCCGAGTATATTCTGTGGGGCGTTATAATTATAGTGGGAATACTGCTTGACCAGGGCACGAAGCTGCTTGCCGTAAAATACCTTAAGCCCATCGACGAGGTGGCACTGCTTGATGGCGTTTTACATCTTAAATTTCACCTAAACGACGGTGCGGCGTTCGGCTCGTTTTCCGGTCAGCCCTATATATTCAATACCCTCTCGTTAATTATAATTCTCGGTATGTCATTTTACCTATTTGCAGGCCATGCGGAGAGCAAGCTTGCGGCTATATCCTCTGCTATGGTTATAAGCGGCGGAATAGGCAATATGATTGACCGTATAGCCTTTGGCGAGGTTACAGACTTTATATACTTTAAGCTTATCGACTTTGCGATATTCAACGGTGCTGACAGCTTTGTGTGCGTTGGTGCGGGGCTACTTGTTTTAGCGCTCGTGATTGACGTTGTAAAGGAATATCGCCAAAAGCGGGGGAAAAATGAAGCTGACGGTTGAGAGTGAGTTTGACGGCAAGCGCATTGACGCATACCTATCCGAGGTAACAGAGCTCTCGCGCAGCGGTGCATCTAAGCTTATAGACGAGGGCAAGGTGCTTTTATGTGGCCGCCCGTGTCAAAAAAAGAGTAAAGTCAGCGTCGGCGACACGGTTGAGCTTGAGATACCCGAGCCCGAGGAATACGAGGCCGTGGCTGAGGATATTCCGCTTGACATAAGGTACGAGGACGAGGACCTTTTGGTTATAAACAAGCCATCGGGAATGGTGGTGCACCCTGCCCCAGGCAACTATACGGGCACGCTTGTAAACGCACTGCTTTACCACTGTAAGGACAGTCTTTCGGGCATTGGCGGCGTTATGCGCCCGGGTATTGTGCACAGGATTGACAAGGATACCTCGGGTCTTTTGGTAGTGGCAAAGAACGATAAAACGCACAGAGCCCTCTCCGAGGAGCTCGGCTACCACGGGATTGAGAGAGAATACCACGCGCTTGTAAGGGGCGGATTTAAGGAAAGCTCGGGCACGGTTAACCTACCTATTGCGCGCCACAAGACAGACCGCAAGAAGATGGCCGTGGCAATAGGCGACAAGGCGGCAAGAGAGGCAGTGACCCACTACGAGGTGCTTGAGAGCTTTGGGCAAATAAGCTACCTTAAGTTAAGGCTTGAAACGGGCAGAACGCACCAGATACGCGTGCATATGTCTGCAAAGGGTCACGCACTTATCGGTGACGAGGTGTACGCAGGCAATAAGCTACAGTTTGAAAGACAGCATAAGGAGCTTATCGACGGCCAGATACTGCACGCAAAGCGCTTAAGCTTTACCCACCCCACAACGGGCGAGCGAATTACTGTTGAGTCTGACCTGCCCGAGAACTTTAAAAGGCTGCTGGAAATTTGGAGTAAATTGAAAATTGAAAATTGAAGCAAATTGAAAGTTGAAAATTGAAAATTAAATAATCATAGAAAAGCGAGGATAGAGGAGATAAAGCCTTTTTCCTTGCTTTTTTAATTTTGCATTTTGCATTTTGAATTTTGCATTTACTTGCATTTTGCATTCTGCATTTTGCATTCTCGTAACTTTCGTCTTGATTTTGCATTTTGCATTTTGCATTCTGCATTTATATTTTGGTGTCTTCGTTTATCCATTTTGCAATTGTTTTGTAGGCGCTGTGCGGTGCCTTTGCGCCCGTTTTCATATTGTCCTTTAGCATAAGCTCGTAGCGCAGAAAATAGATTTGCACCTGCTCTCTTGGTAAAAGCATACAGAGAGAGTCATACTGCGACTTTGTCAAAAGCACAAGCCCCTCTCTGCCGTAGCTGATAAGCGTATGCTTGGGCGTTGCCGCCTTGTAAAACTCACTCTCATTTTCTCTCATTTTAGCGACCGAATTTTCGTTCCACTCAATTATTTTGCCGTCGGTATCGCGATATCTGCCGTCGTATTGCTCGTAAGCGTATGTATTTGCTGTGTTATTATTTACATCTGCACTCGGCTTTTTGCACCTTATACCCTGCCGTAAGTGACCGTCTTTATGTTTTTCTACTAAGCCGCGCTCGTAAAGCTTGTGTAAGACCCTTTGCAGAGTACGCATTGAAAGCCCTAAGACGTCTGCCATATATTTTTGACCGCCCCAGTAGTAGCCCCCATCTCCTACCGTAAACGAATATAAAAAGGCGTAGACCAAAATCTCTCTGTCAGAAAGCCCGAGCCTGCGCATAAAGCTATGTATGTGAAAATTTGTGTTTTTGTCTTTCATTTGTTAACTCCTTGTACCTCTATTATACAAGAAAGCTCCTCAAAAGTAAGCATAGCTTGGGTACAATGTTTTCAGCACACCCAGCCGACTTTTTTGTGAAATATTACCAACCAAAAAACTACCCCCTCACTCACTTTCCATTTTCAACTTTAAACCGTCAATTTTTTCTCGCGCGTGCGCGATAGTCACTAGTAGTAGACTTTTTTACTTATTTTTAATTATTTATGAAACTCGCCAAATAGGCGGAACATTCTCGCCAACCGGGCGAACCATTCTCGCCCGCTCCGCGGCGAGAATGTAATTGAAAATTGAAAGTTGAAAATTGAAAATGAAAAAGCAAGGACAAAGGCTTAATTTCCTCTATCCTTGCTTTCCTATCATTATTTAACTTTCAACTTTCAATTTTCAATTTTCAATTTTTTTAATCGTTTCCCCGTCGGGTATAGGAGATACGTAGCCGCCGCTTGTCATAGACGCAAGCTCAGACTTTGCCTTCTTTAAAAGCTCAGGGCACTCAAAAAGCTCGACTGCCGTTTTTGCAATTGCGTGCGCGGCTAGGAGCATACCCTTGTGACCGACAGAGCTTTTTGCAAGCGACACGTTCTGCCAAGAGTGGCCCGGTGCGCCCGAGGTAAAGCTTGCAGTATAAACCTGCGCTGTCGGGGTTTGCCATGAAACGTCGCCGACGTCTGTTGACCCGGGGGAAAACGCATCACCCGTATATAGCGGTGCGTAGAAATTATTTATCGCAAGCGTACCGCCCTCACTCAGTGCCGCAAGCTCTTCTCTTGCCGCCTTATCATACTCTGCGGCAAGACCGGGAATTTTACCGTAGGTGTTATAGGTCGCCTTTATTGCCTCGGCATACTCAAGCTCCTCTTTTGTATACACGGGCAGGGGCGTGTCAATTAAATTACTATAAAGCACCTCTTCAAGCGTGTGGTTTGGCACAGTGCCCGAGCAGCCGTCGATAAAGACTCTTTCATACTCGGTTTCTGTCATAAGCGCGGCACCGTCTGCAATTTTATCTACGCGGCGGCAGAGGTCAAGCGCATCACTGACAAGCTTTGAGCGCACCATATAAAGCACGCTTGCAGTAGGCTGAACAACGTTTGGCGAGATGCCGCCCCCGTCTATTATTGCGTAGTGAATTCGCGCATCGTCCTTAGTATGCTCGCGCAGGTATTGCACGCCCGTATTCATAAGCTCGACGGCGTCAAGCGCACTCCTGCCATGCTCAGGGTCGCCTGCCGCGTGCGACGCTACGCCCCGAAATTTATAAAGCACCTGTATACACGAGTTGCAGGTACCCGTAGCAACCTCGTTTACGTCAAACGGGTGCCAGGTAAGGGCGGCATCCATATCCGAGAAAACGCCCTGCTTTGCCATATAGGCCTTGCCTGCACCGCCCTCTTCACCCGGAGTGCCGAAGAAGAATACAGTACCGGCTTTGCCGCTTTTTTCAAGATATTCCTTAACACCGTACGCGGCGGCAAGCGCACCCGCGCCTAAGAGATTGTGCCCGCACCCGTGGCCTGCACCGCCCTTTTGAGCCTCGCATTTCTCGGCAATACCGCCGACCTGCGAAAGACCCGAGAGCGCGTCATACTCACCGAGAATTGCGATATACGGTCTGCCAGAGCCCGCCTTGCCGACAAATGCAGTTTCAAGGCCGCAGATGCCGCCCTCGGCCTCAAAGCCAAGCTCCGCGAGCACGCGAAGATATTCGGCGGCTGACTTATACTCCTTAAGCGAGAGCTCACAGTATTCCCATATTTTATCCGAGAGGGCGGTAAAGGTATCCCTCTCTTTATCTATTGCCCCCGTGGCAATATCCTTTAAACTCTTGATATCCATAAAGCCCCCGCCTGCTTAATTTATTTTGCAATTTGCATTTTTAAAGTACCTTTGACAAAAACTCCTTAAGGCGCGTATCCTTGGGATTTTTGAAGAGCTCATCGGGGCTCTCCTCTTCCTTGATGTAGCCCTCGTCAACGAAAAGCACTCTATCCGAAACCTCACGCGCAAAGCCCATCTCGTGGGTAACGATAACCATCGTCATACCCTCCTTTGCAAGCTCCTTCATAAGGTCAAGCACCTCGCCTATCATTTCGGGGTCAAGCGCGCTCGTCGGCTCGTCAAAGAGCATTACCGACGGGTTCATAGCAAGCGCCCTTATAATAGCAATTCTCTGCTTTTGACCGCCCGAAAGGGTCGAGGGATAAACGTCTGCCTTCTCGGATAGACCAATTCTTGCAAGCAGCTCCTCTGCCTTTGCCTCAGCCTCAGCCTTTATCTCCGCCTTGGTTTTTGTAATTTCAATAAGAGGTGCTTTTTCCTTTTTAAAGAGATTTGTAAGCTTTATTATAAGATTTTTTCTCTTCAGCGCTTTGATTTTACCAACGCCCGTATGCACGGGGGCAAACATTATGTTTTCCTTAACCGTCATATTGTTAAAGAGGTTAAACTGCTGGAAAACCATACCCATCTTTTGTCTTGCGAGGTTGATGTCTATGTAATTCTCGGTGTAAAGCTCCTTCATAAGGCGCTTATATTCCTTACCCTCGCGTGAGCGCTTTTCCTTAAGCAAATCCTCTTTTTTGATTTTTACAATTGCGTCCTCCTCGCTCATTCCCTCGGCTACGAGAGAGGCGAAGGTCTTTGATGCCTTGATAACCTCGGGGTGCAGATACGGGTCGGGCGGCGTTAAGAGCTTGCCCTCCATCCAAACCTCGCCAAAGGTGGGCACCTCAAGCAGGTTCATACATCTGAGGAGCGTTGACTTACCCGAGCCCGAAGCACCTATTATCGATATAACCTCGCCTGCCACGATTTCAGACGAAACGCCCTTTAATACCTCAAGCTTGCCAAAGGATTTATAAAGGCCCTTTATCTCTATTATTTTTTCTGCATTTGAATTAAGCACGGGATTTAAGCCTCCTCTCAAATACCTTCAGACACTTTGAAAGTATAAAGTTAAGAACAAAGTAAATTATACCGATTATCATAAGTATCGGCAAGGAATTGTGCGTTTTGCCGACGATAATGTGATATACAGTCATAAGCTCGCCGATATAGAAGGTTGATGCAAGCGAGGTTTCCTTAATAACCGTAATAAACTCGTTTACAAGGGCGGGTAGAATGTTCTTTACAGCCTGCGGTAAAACTATATTAACCATAGTGATGCCCGAGCCAAGACCCAAGCTGCGCGACGCCTCGGTTTGCCCCTTATCAACCGCCTCTATACCCGAGCGTATAATTTCGGATACGTATGCTGAGCTGTTAAGCACGAGCGTTATTGCTATGCAAAGCAGCTTTTTCTCGGGCACGTCGTTAAGTATCGGTATAATTACGGGCATAAGGAAGGTGCTTATGTAAAGCTGAACGAGCATAGGCGTGCCGCGTATAACCTCAACCATGGCGGTAACAATCCATCTCAGGGGAGCTACACGGCTTATCTTCATTATAGCAAGCAGTGAGCCGAAAACCGTACCGAATACTACCGTAACCAGCGACAGAAGAATTGTTGCGCCAAGGCCCTTTATCAAAAACTGGTCCCAATATTTGATAAAGATTTCAAACATATCCTGTACTAAAGTGATAAGATACATAAATTAAAAGCTCCTAAATATTTTAAAAAACACAAGACGAGCTACCGCACCAAAGCACGGCAGCTCAAGTTTCTATATCAATTATTCGGTAATCTTGTTACCCTCGTCGTCATATCCGAGCTGGTCAGCGGTCTTTACCTCTGCGTAAATCTGGCAAGCCTCGTACCATGAGTCGTAGTAATCATTGGAATAAGCCTTTGCAAGCGCAGTGTTTACAGCCGCAAGAAGGTCTGTATCGGTTTTGTTAAGAAGAATTACGTTGTTCTTATACTTCTCGTCAACCTCAAAGTAGTAATCGGTAAGCACGATAGTATCGCTTGCAAGCGCCTCACCGTTACCGAATGCAACTGCAAGTGCGTCAATGTCACCCGTAGCAAGTGCGGTAGCAGCAACGTTGATGTCACCGTAAAGCTCCATCTGTGCGCCCTTGGTTACAAGCTGCTCTTCAACGAGAAGCTGCTGGAGCGAACCGCCCTGCGCGCCTATCTTAAGGCCTGTAAAGTCTGTGATGTTAGCCCAGTCAATATCAGAGTCTGCGGTAGAAATAAGAATCTGCTCAGTTTCATTCTCGCCTGCTATGTAGTAGTCGGAGATAAGGAAGGTTTCAGCACGCTCAGCAGTCCAAGAGAATCCGGAGATTGCAAGGTCTGCCGCACCCGAGGAAACGGCTGCCATACAAGCGTCAAAGGACATCGGGTCAAGCACGAGCTTCATATTAAGCTCTTTAGCAAGATACTTTGCAAGGATAGCGTCAAAGCCTACTATCTCGTCCTTAGCTGTGTCGTAGAACTCCATGGGTGCAAAGTCAGGAGAAATTGCAACCGTAAGCGTTTGTGTGCAAGCCGAATCGTCAAACTCAAACTCAGCTACGATTTTATCATAAGCTGCACTTAAGTTGTCATCGGGCTTGCAAGAGCCGAGTGCGAATACCGAGCAAGCAAGAAGTGCCGCTACAATTACGAGTGAAATAATCTTTTTCATTTTGTTTACCTCTTTCTTCGTGGGCCAATGTTCAGCCCGATTTGTTTTTGTGATGTGCCTATTATACACCCCACGATGCATAAAGTCAACACTTTTTTGAGAAAAAATTCATTTTTGTTGCATTTTTATGCATATAAAAAATCACAGCGGGTGTTTTTGTGCAACTTGCACAGTTTTAAGGCGGTTTTTAATTATTACGCGAGGATTTCAAAAGATTTTCAAACTATTTTCTTTAGAGTATTTTCTTTTATTTGTAGAGAATTTCGGTGATTTGTGAATGAATAAATGAATATTTATGCATAAAGTGAATATTTGCGCGCTCTTTGCCGCTTGCATTTGACAGAGCGCAGAAAAAATGATATAATTATCTCAGCAATTTTTAAGGCGGAGAAAAAATGATTTGCTTATCTTTGGACGGTATAACCCTCTCCTTTGGTACAGATGTTATATTAAAGGATATTACTTTATCGGTAAACGAGGGTGACAGAGTAGGAATAATCGGTGTTAACGGGGCGGGCAAGACCTCGCTTTTTCGCGTTATAACGGGCGAATATACACCTGACGCGGGCGCCGTATATATACAAAAGGGATTAAAGATAGGCGTTTTAACGCAGAATCCAAGGCTCACCGACCTACCTGCGGGTGCGAGCGCGCTTGAATATATGTACAGCGCGTTTGACAGCCTTATTGCGCTTGAGAACAAAATAAAATCTACCGAGGACGCGCTCGCAGAGGCGGCAAGCTGTGGCAAAACCGAAGAGGTGCTTATACTCTCTGAGAGATTAAAGGAAGAAAACCGCATATTTGCCGACAGGGGCGGCCTTGAATTCAGGGGCAGATGCCGCGGTATGCTCTTGCGCCTTGGGTTTGACGACGAGCTTATAACGAGGCCTCTCTCTACCCTCTCGGGCGGTCAGTACACGCGCGTGGCGCTTGCACGCCTTTTGGCAACCGAGCCCGACATACTTATGCTTGACGAGCCGACGAACCACCTTGATATTGACGCGCTTGCCTGGCTTGAGAGCTACCTTGCGAGCTACAAAAAGACGGTGCTTATAATCTCGCACGACCGTTATTTTCTTGATAAAACCACGAACAAGACGGTACAGCTGCTTTACGGCAGGGCGAGAATGTGGGGCGGCTCTTACTCCGAGTGCAAGGAAAAGCAGGAAAAGGAGCGCGCCGAGATTGAGAAGCGCTACCGCGAGCAGCAAAAGGTTATAGCAAAAATCCGCGCGAATATAGAGTTCCAGCGCAGGTGCAACCGCGAGCATAATTTTGTAACGATACGCTCAAAGGAAAAGCAGCTTGCGAGAATGGAGAAAATCGAGCTTACACCGAACGACCCGCGCGGTATACGAATGTCCTTTCTTGCAGAGGAAGAAAGTGCGGGTGACGTATGCGAGGTAAAGGACCTTGCCTTCTCCTACGGCAGCGGGGAGCTTATAAAAAATCTTTCCTTTCTTGTAAGGAGATACGAGCGCGTAATGGTGCTCGGCCCAAACGGCTCGGGCAAATCAACGCTTATGAAGCTCTTGAATTCTCTCTTAGTACCAACCGAGGGTAAGATAACACTTGGATATAATATAAAGATAGGATATTACGACCAAGAGAACAGAGGTCTTTCGGAGAGCAACACGGTGTTTGAGGAAATGCGGCTTGAATACCCCGACAAGACCGACCTTGAATTACGCTCTACCCTTGCGCTCTTTTTATTCGGCGCTGAGGATATGGACAAGCGTGTATCAACCCTCTCGGGCGGTGAGCGCGCAAGGCTTACCCTATCAAAGCTTATACTTAAAAAGGTAAATCTTTTGATAATGGACGAGCCGACCAACCATCTTGACATCAGCTCTGCCGAGGCGCTTGAGGGTGCGCTCGCGGCCTTTCCCGGTACGATTATCGCAGTATCGCACGACAGATATTTTATAAATAAAATTGCCACGCGCATAATAGAGCTTGCACCCGAGCGAGAGCGCGGTATGATAAGCTACGAGCTTACCGAGGACGACGACGCATTCTCGGAATATATGCGCTTGCGCGCTCTCGCAACCTCGAATAGTACACAGCAAGCACAGCGCACACAGGTGAGTGACGGCCGTGCGGATTACGAAGAGAGAAAACGCCAAGCCGCCGAGATAAAAAAGCAGGAGCGCAAGATAGAGAGAGCAAAGGCGGATATTGAGAAGCTTGAAGAGGAGCTCACAGCGCTTGAAGAGGAGCTCTTTACCACCGCACAGACGAATTACGTGCGCGCCGCAGAAATCGACACCAGAAAAGGCGAAATAGAAGAAAAGCTCCTTGAGCTATACGAAATAGTAATGTAATAATATATTTAAAATTATTCCCACGGACTGCCCTGCTCGGCAGTCCTTTTTTTGTGCCTGCAATTTTCGACCTTTAACCTTCAATTTTCGCTTTTCCAATTGTGAAATTGCACAAAAAACTATGCGTTTGTGCTCTGAAACATTGGCTCTATACAATGCTTACTTTTTCCGCCCCGTGATTTATAATGGAACCGTAGAGTGAGGGGAGCGGAAAATCCTAGGCTTGCTTCTTACACCGAGGCTATCGCGAGGCCGTCGGTATCACTCTCAAAACGGAGGCAGATATGAAACACAAAAATAAATATAACAGGACTATGCCGAGAATGCTTTACACCTACTTTGTAAAGTACTCAGAGGGCGGCGCACCGAGCTTTTTGAAATTTGCAAGAAGTGTAGGTGTTACGCTTGCCGAGCTTGACAGATGGCGCGACCACAAGGAGTTTGACAGGGCTTACCGCGAATGCAGCGAAATCCGAAGAGATTATCTTATTGACAGCGCCTTGACACGCAAGTTTGACCCGTCACTTGTGAAATACCTTCTATCAAGCGAATACGACGGTGAGGACGCACTTGCACGCTCACCGAGCGACATAAAGGTAACTCTAGAGGTGATAGAATGAATATCCCGCTTAAGGTTACAAAAAAGCAAAAGCTCTTTTTAGATGCGGGTGAGGACGAGGTGCTCTTTGGCGGTGCGGCAGGCGGCGGTAAATCATACGGTCAGGTTGTTGACGCGATGCTCTTTGCACTGAAGTATCCCGGCTCAAAACAGCTCATTTTAAGGCGAACCTTTGCCGAGCTTGACAAATCCTTAATACGCACGGCAAGAGAGCTTTACCCCGCCGATATATTCAAATTTAACGCAAGCGCCCACTTCGGCAAATTCTTCAACGGCTCGATTATCGATTTCGGTTACTGTGCCGGTGAGAGCGACGTTTATCAGTATCAGAGTGCGGAGTACGACGTTATAAGGTTTGACGAGCTGACGCATTTTACAGAGATGCAGTATATCTACCTTCTTTCAAGGGTACGCGGTACGAACGGCTACCCTAAGCAAATAAAATCCTCAACCAACCCCGGCGGCGTGGGGCACAGCTGGGTAAAGGAGAGGTTTGTCGATGCGGCACCGCCCGGGGAGAGCTTTATCGGCAAGGACGGAATGACGAGAATTTTTATCCCCTCGTTTCTCGAGGACAACAGCTTTTTATCAAAGGGCGACCCAAGATACACGGGCAGGCTTGACGCCCTGCCCGAAAGAGAAAGACGGGCGCTGCTGTACGGTGAGTGGGATATATTTGACGGGCAGTATTTTAACGAATTCTCACGTGAGAGGCACGTTATCGAGCCCTTCCCCATACCGAGAGAGTGGCGCAAATACATAACTCTTGACTACGGGCTTGACAGGCTTGCGGTGCTGTGGATTGCTATTTCACCCGAGGGCGTCAGCTACGTTTACCGCGAATATTGCAAGTCGAATCTTACGATAAGCGAGGCGGCGTCTGCAATACTTGAAAACACCCCCGAGGGTGAGGATATTTACGCAACGCTCGCACCGCCAGACCTATGGAACAGAACGCAGGTTACGGGCAAAAGCAAGGCAAGCATCTTTGCCGACTCGGGCGTATTATTCACAAAAACCTCAAACGACCGCGAATGCGGCTGGCTTGCAATCAAGGAGCTTTTGCGTGAGGGTGAGGGCGGACCGAGGATTAAATTCTTCCGCAACTGTACCGAAATTATAAGGTGCCTGCCCGCCCTCGTTATAGACAGGCTAAAGCCCACGGATTGCGCAAACGAGCCCCACGAAATTACACACGCCCCCGACGCTCTGCGCGGATTTGCCATATATCACACTCGCCCGAGCGAGCCCGTGGCACAGACGAAAAGAGCCGTATGGACACCCGATATGTACGAGGACTACAACACGGCGAGCGAGGAGGCAAGAAAATATCTTATACAAAAATACGGAGAACCAAAGTGAAAACACAAACCCAAACAAAGGCCGAAAGACGGGAGTTTTTCAAGAGCCTTTACGAGAGTGCGCTCTTGGCTGTGAGGGATTTACACGACGGCTTTGCAAAAAATATGAGCCAATACCGCGGCTCGCGCGAGCTTGACGGGACCGACACCGAGGCTATCACGGTAAGAAACGTGACCTACGAGATTATCGAGAGCCAGATTTCCTCGGATATACCCGCCCCAAAGGCAGATGCGGCCTCGTACAGTGAGCGACGGGCACGAAACGCCGAGGTGATAGAGAGGCTTTGCCGTTCGATACGCGACAGACTCCCATTTGAGGAGCTTAACGATATGGACGAGCGCTACACCTATATTTACGGCGGCAGCGTCTGGTACGTGGACTGGGATAATTCGCTTACCCACACCGGCGAGGTAGGGGGCGTGCGAGTTTATTGCCTCTCGCCAAAGGATTTTATACCCCAGCCGGGCATCTATACGGTTGAGGATATGGAATACTGCTTTTTGCGCTTTACCACGACACGCACCGAGCTTGCAAGGCGCTACGGCAAAACTCCCGAGGAGCTTGCGGATATTGAATGTGAATACAGCCCCGGCACGATGGGCGACGGGTGCGACGCGGTTAATATGATTGTATGCTTTTACAAGGACGAGGACGGCAATATCGGCAGATACGTCTTTTCAGGCGACGTCGTTTTATCCGACCTGCCCAAATACTATATGCGCAAGGGCGAGATTTGCACCGAGTGCCATCTTGAGAGTGAGCACTGCACCTGCGAGAGCCCGAGCCTTGCCGAGGGCGAGGTTATATTTGAGAGGCTGACAAGGGAGATAAAGCTCCGCGGCGGTGAGTGTATACCCGAGCTTAGCCCGATACTCGGCGAGAATTCAATCGGCCTTCAGGCAACCGACGTGCCCTACTACGTGCCGCGCGTTTTCCCGATAGTTATACGCAAGAACACATCGGCAGAGCGCACGCTTTTCGGTCAATCTGACTGTGAGTATATCCGCCCCGAGCAGCAGGCCATAAACAAGCTTGAGTCAAGAATACTTGAAAAGCTGCTGCGTGCAGGAGTTACCCCGATTGTACCCGAGGACGCACGCGTTACTCTTAACAACTCTGTGTTCGGCCAGGTAATAAAAATGAAGCCGGGCGAGAGCCTGCAGCAGTACGGAAAGGTTGACACGACCCCCGACGTTACCCAGGATATACGCGAGGCGGAGAGGCTATACGACCACGCAAAGCGCGTTATCGGAATTTCCGATGCCTACCAGGGACTTGACACAAACTCGGGTGAATCGGGCGTATCGCGTCAGCTGAGAATCAGCCAGGCCTCGGGCAGACTTGAGTCAAAGAGAAAAATGAAGCACACGGCCTACGCCGCGATTGACAAGCTCATTTTCCTTATGCATCTTGCCTTTGCCGACGAGCCGCGGCATCTCTCATACAAGGACGCATACGGCAGACTGCACTACGAGGAATTCACAAGATACGACTTTATCGAGTACGACCCCGAGTGCGGTGAATATTACTACGACGACGACTACCTATTCTCTGTTGACCTAAACGGCGGCAGTGAGTATCAGCGCGAGGCACTCTGGCAAAGAAATCTTGAAAATCTTAAGGCGGGCACGCTCGGCGCACCCGACAGCCCGATAACCCTCTTGCGCTACTGGCAGTGCCAGGAGAGGGCGCACTACCCCCACGCACGTGAAAACGTGGAATACTTCAAGGACGAAATAGAAAGACAAAGAGGAGGTGACGGCGAGCTTGAATACCAAGACGGGACTCGAGAAATACTTTGACGATTATATGAAAAAGCGCGACACGGGTCTTAAATACGATAGCTTTACGACCTATATTGACAAGGCGAGTGACGAAAGTGACAGCCTTGGAGCCGAGATTGAAAAGGCGTACTTAAAAATGAAGCTTAACGGTACGGGCTCACTTTTTGACAAGGGTCTTGGCCGCTCCGGCTATCGCGATTACCTTGAAAAGAGGAAAAAGAGCGACTATGAAGCACAGACCGAGGCAATAAAGGCGGCAGAGGGCAAAAGGGCGCAGGCTTACGCCAACGACTACGCGAGCTACCTTGAGAGCCTGCTTAAGAAAAACGAGAGCTTTAAAAACACGGTTGCAAACGAGCTTGTAAACAAAAAGATTGCAAACAATGCCGACGCGATTAAATACGCGATGGAAAGAGGTCTATCAAAAACCGATGCTGAAAATGCCGCAAGGTTAAGCTACACCACCCTTAAGAACAAGCTCGCGAGCGAGATTATAAAGCTTGCCATCAGGTATGAAATCGACGGAATTACGGCAGAGAATATGGCCCTCTCCTTCGGTCTTACGAGCGAGGACGCGAAAAAGCTTGGAGTAAGGGTAAAAAATCTTTCAAGCGCCGCACCCCCATCGGATTCTGTCTATGAGGAATACGAGAATATAGCGGGCAAGGACTCGGAGAGTGACATATTTAAGTGATATTTAAAGAAAGGATTAAAAATGAAAAAGACCAAGGTATCTACAGATAAAAGCGGTGTATACCGCACAATGGGGCTCGGTAAGATTTCAGCCCCGAACACTGATAAAAACCCGCCCCGTGTAACAAAAACCGTGGGCAAGGGTGATTTACGCGGAGGCAAGTAATGGATAAAGAGGAGCTTATAGACACCGAAAAGGAGCTCGATATAAACGAGATTGATAATATAGAGAGCGAGCCTGCGGGTGAGCCTTACGAGCCCGAATACAAGGCACAAGAGAGCGAAGAGGCCGTGGGTGAGCAGCCCGATTATGAGAGCATAATTGCCGAGGACCTTGCAGCACTTAAATCCGAGTTTCCGGAGCTCGGGGGGATTGACGACATTACGAAAATCAAAAACCCCTTGCGCTACGCGGCACTGCGCGACCTCGGCTTAACACCGGTTGAAGCATATCTTGCCGCACGCGGCAAGGAAACAAGGCGCGACAACCGCCGGCATTTGTGCGGCACTGTACCCGGTGCTATAAGCACCCCTATGGGAGCTATTCCGCACACCGAGCTTCAAAGAGCAAGGGAAATTTTTAACGGTATGAGCGACAGTGAGATACAGGAGCTCTACCGCAGAGTTACGAAATAAGAAAGGAAATTTTAATGTTTAAGCTTGTAAAAATTTTAAATTCAAAAAACAACTGCCCCGAGTTTGTGAAATTCAGGGCCGAAGACTCAGACGTTCCGCTTATTGACGGCACGATGGTAGACAGACAAATGGAAAGCGTAACACTCTGTGGGGGTGTACCGAAATTTGTTGTTGTAGGCAATTACAGCAATGCTATCGACAAGGAGATTGTGGCGTATGCGGTGACTGAGGATATGATTTTCCGCACTCAGCTTATCGGCGAACATTCCATGCTGTCTGTGGGTACAAGAGTAAGCCTAGCATCAAATCTTGGCAACGACATTATTGATTCTGTAAGGGTTGACTTAAATGACAGCTGTGGCAGAATCGTATCAATAGAAAAACAAACCAACGACTGTATAATTGTCGACGTATGCTTTGACGGGAGGTAATATAAATGGTAATTTATTCTAAGCATTCAGGATTTACAAACGCAGCGATAGGCAAGCTTGAAACGCCTATCAAAATGATAATTGAGCACGAGAGCGACCTGCTCACCAAAAAGGGCGGTATATGCGATTGGCTCTTCAACGTTGAAAAAAGCACAAGATTCGGTGAAACCATCGTGGGCCAGAGCGAGTTTGACGTATTCAAATATGCGGTTGAGGGCTCGGGCGCCGAGGGCGACACCATCGAGGAGACCTACAAAAAGTTTATCGAGCATATTCAGTATATGAAGGAATTCATAATCACCGCAGAAATGATGGAGGACGCAAACTACGGAGTAGCCCCCGATGCCAAGCGCAGAGCGGAGAACTTTACGAGAGCCTACTACAAGACCATCAACAAAATCTGCGAGGCGGCACTTATCGGCGCAACCAAGAGCGAAATGACCTTTGGCGGTGCGCTCGTTGACCTTACTTGCGCTGACGGCCTGCCCCTTTTCCACAATCTTCACAAATACGGTAAAAAGTCAAATACAGACACTCAGTGTAATTTCTTCACGGGAGATATATTCAGGCACGGTGCAGACAGAGAATATTCAAGCGAGGTATTTGAAGAGGCACTTGCAAATCTTTCTGTATATATGCGTAACATGAAGGACGAAAACGGTGAGCCGCTCGGCTACACTGCGGACACGCTTATTCTGCCCGGCAACAACGCAAAGGTTGAGCAGATTGCAAAGAAGGTCTGCGGCTCTGACGGCGCACTCGGCAACGGCTATAACGACATTAACCTGCACTACGGCAACTGGAATATCGTTATTCTTCCGAGCTGGCAGCCTAACGATGACCGCATAATGGTTATGTCAAGCGAGGCTAACAAGAACCTCTCGGGCAATATGTTCTACAACCGCGTGCCCCTTACGGTTTCAAGCTGGCAGGACCACCACACGGGTAACTACGTATGGAACGGCAGATGCCGCTTTGGCGTTGGCTTCGGCACCTACAAGCATATTATTCTTGCCGTTGACAGCGACGAGGCTATAGACAATGCAAACTGGCTCTGATGCCTAAGCCGCGGAGCATTGAAAATTAGGCAATGCATTAAATCGGCTGCGAATTTTTAATGCAAGGCAAGACGGGCTCTCGGAGTTTGGCAGGAGTGGGAGAACTACCCCCTTTGGCCTTAACCGAGAGCCTAAAATTTAAAAGGAGAAAAATAAATGACCCTACAACAGCTAATGAATTCGGTATCTGCCCTCGGCTTTGAGAGCAATATTGAAAACACACGCATTTTTTACGAGGCGGCCTCCCGCGCGCTTGATATACTTTACACCGACCGTGAGGTAAAGAAAAGCACGCTTGTCACAAGGCTCTCTGCGCCCGTTTGCGGGATAATACCCCAATATTTACACATAGGAGGCGATAAAAGCATCTCATACAAGCTGCACGGGGCGGCTTATTCCTTCTGTACCGTGGGAGAAGGGAGCTTTGCGGTATTCGACGGAGATAAAACGCGCACCGAGAACTTCAGGGGTGCACGCGAGCACAGGGGCATTATTGAGAGCGGTGAAGCGATAATCACGTTTTACGGCGAGCTTGTATTTGAGGTAAGCGAAATTGCGACCTTCAGCTCGTTAATTTCACACGACCCCGAGCTTGTGCCCCTTTACAGCGAGCTTTTCGTTATTGATATGAAGAGGGAGTGCCCCGACTTTCTCGCGCTCTCGGGTGAGGTGGTAACGCCCACGGGAGAAATAATTCCCGCAGAGGAAGAGAACGGCTGCGTTTACATTTTATCCGACTATATGGGCCCCGTCAGGATAAGTTACAGATGTAAATGCCCGGATATTTCGGCAATATCGGCCGACACCGAGCTTAAAATACCGCGCGAGTGCGAGGCACTCCTACCCTTTCTGACCGCGTCGCTTATCTGGCTTGACGACGACGCTGACAAGGCGCAGTATTATATGGCAATCTACAAAGATATGCTCTCTTCGCTCGTCTTAGGCAGGCAGGGCATGGGCAGTGCGCGTTACGTAACGAACGGGTGGGCATAACGAATGAGCAGTATTTATAACAACCGAACGAAGTACACCCGTACCTACTCTGCCCCTCTCGGCGTTGACAGGGACGGTGACGGAAGCAATATCTCGCCCCGCAGGCTTGCGTACTCTGAAAATATGTACAGAGATTACAAGGGTGAGGGCGGCGGTGTTATTGAAAGCATACCGGGCTTTCGCAAAATTGCAGCGCTCGGGAAAAAAATAAACGGCATTTTCACCCAACGCGCAGGCGGCCTTGAGTACCTGCTTATACATTCGGGTACCTCTCTTTACAGAATGACCGTCGAGCCTATGGGCGAGGCGGTAAGCATCGGCACTGTAAGCGATACCCGCACGCGCGGCTTTTGTGACGGCGAGGACTTTTACCTGCTTGACGGCAGTGCAATTTACAAGATTAACCGTGAGGGTGCGTTTGTAAAGGTTGAGCGCAGCTGTGCCGACGTATACGTCCCTACAACCTACTTAAACGGCAAGGAATACGAGCAGAGAAATCTGCTTACCAATAATTTCCGCGAGGAGTTCTTTCTTGCCGACCCGTGGGACGTAGCGCTCGGAACCTCGGATATTCTTTACACGGTTACCGACCCCGAGGCAAAATACTGTGCGGTAAGCGGAGTTCTGCAGGGCTTTTGGGGCCAGCTTGATATCCCCCGCTCGGTTGACATCGGCGGCGTGCGCTTTGCGGTTAAGGAGATACTTAGCGAGGCCTTTGACGGCGTGACGGGCTTAAGGACTGTGAGAATAGGCGAGGGTGTTGAGAAAATCGGTAACTTTGCCTTTCGCGGCTGCACGTCACTGTTAAAGGTTGTAATGCCCGACACGGTAACAGAAATCGGCACGGGTGCCTTCTCACACTGCGACAAGCTTTGCGAGGTATATCTCGGCAGCGGACTTAAAAAACTCGGCACGGGTGTGTTTGAGTTAACCTACGAGCTGAACGAATATAACTATCCCTTAGGACCCGAGAAGCTAGTGCTTGTTGAAAATTACACAGAGCTGACGGTCGACAAGGTAAACTACCGTACGCGCAACCGCTCAATGTTTATAAGACTGCCCCTTTATACCAAGGGCGAGGAAATAACCCGCATAACCGTAGGCGGCACCGAGCCGTATTTTGACACGGTATACGATAATTACGGCGCCATAGCCGTAGATATAGAGCTGCCAAGCGACTACGAGGCATACGGCAAGACGGTTGTAATAGAGGGAATATACCTCAGCGGTGACGTTGGATTTACCGGAAAAGGCTCAAGCTTTCTTGACACGGGTGCGGGAAAAACCATTGGCGGCTTTGATGCGGTAACGAAATGCACGATATGCGAGCGCTTCGACGGCAGAGTATTTTTCTCGGGAAACCCCGACCTGCCGAACACCGTATTTTACACCGAGCGCGACCTCTCGGGTGAGAACAACGCCCTGTATATCGGCGCGCACAATTTCTTTAACGACGGCAACGGCTACTATCCGACAGTTTCGATGCTTGCCGTGCGCGACGCGCTTGCGGTATTCAAGTCGGGTGACGACGGCGAGGGCTCGATATTTTATCACACTCCGACTGACGCAGAGGGCAATATGCAAAGAATATACCCCGTAGCATACGTGCACTCCGGTGTTGCCTCTGTGGGCGGCTCAAAATCCTTTTTCGACGACCCCGTTTTTCTCACGCCACTCGGGCTTTGCGGCCTGACTCAGCTTAACATCAGCTACGAGAGGAGCGTTGCGGTGCGCTCGCACAACGTAAACAGAGATTTGCTCAGCGAGAAGCTTGGCGACGCGTCACTTGAGGTATGGTGCGGCTATCTTGCTCTGTGCGTGTCGGGTAAAATCTACCTTGCAGACTCGCGCGCGACCTTTACACACGAGAGTGGCAACACCGAATACGAGTGGTTTATCCTAAACGGCATCGGCACCTACAGATACGACCTCGCCGTATGGCGCTACTCCTCAACTGCGCCCCCGGGATATTCCGTAAGCGAAACGCCCGACGAGATAGTAGAGGGCACGGTTTTCAGCGAGGTATCAGGCGGTATGAAGGTTAACTTTGCTAAGGAAAACGGCAAAAAATGTGCGGTTCACGAAACCGACGAGCGTAGGTTTGGTATATTTTATGCCGCTATAACTTACCACGCCTATGGGGATAGACTGTTTTTCGGCACAGATAACGGTGACGTATGCGTCTTTAACAACGATATGCGCGGCAAGCCACCGGCTAGGATAGAGAATGCCGAGGGCTTTAAACTATCCGAATACAAAAGTGTCTATGGCAACAGAATACACCCCGATTTTTATTCATTTATAAACCACGCACCAAGATACGCAATCAGCACGGTGCTTGACAACTGCGGCATACCGCATCTTGAAAAAAGCACGGTAAAGGGCTCACTGAGTGTAAAATGCCGAGGCGAGCGAGGAGCAAAGATACACCTTGAGGTGGGTACGGACAGAAACGGCTACAGTGAGCATACGAGCTTCAGTGTCGGAGAATTCAATTTTTCCGATTTAGACTTTTCTACCATAACACTCGACTCTGTAAGCTACACCACACTCCCGTTTAAGGAAAAGGAAAAAAGGTGGGTGGAAAAACAGATAACTCTCTATTCCGACAGCTACGCCTGCCCGATAGGTATATACTCAATCAGCTACCGATATACTGTCGGCGGCAACATTAAAAAGAAATAACGAAAGGAAATACAATGCTATCAAGTAAAATAAAAGAAAGTGAGGTTGCTCCCTTAACGGTCGCGTCACTGCCGACAAGACCGACAGCGCCCACAGCCCTCGGCGGCAAGGGCTATACCTCGCTGCAAATGAAGGAGGCGTTTGACCGCCTGCCCCTGTTTATAATTGAAAGATTCAATCAGCTTTATGACGATATTACGGCAGAAAAGGACGAATCTATAGCCAATTTAATCGACACGGGTATAAAAGAAGGCCATAATTTGCGCGAGCTCTTTGACGATATCACAGGCGGCGAGCTTGCAAGCTATATGACGGTTTTTAACACCACCCTCTCTGAGTTTCTCGGAGAGCTGCGCCGCGACGTTGACAGACTTCTGGGGGATTAAAGAATGAAAAACGAAGCAACGAAGATAACCTACAGAATTATAGACGGCTTTGGCGAGCTGCGCAAGCTTATACGCGGCAATGGGCAAAAGCTCTGTATATACGTTGAGCCCGCATCCGACGGCTACGTAGCAATCGGTGACGCAGTAGTTAAGGTAAACGGCGGCAAAGCGGAAATCAACCTCGCAATACTTGACGAGGGCATACTGAGCCCGAGCTTTGCCGGCACCGAAAGGGTAGCCCTTGAGCCCCTGCTTTATGACAAGGGCAGGCTTTACTCAATGCCGATATCCGAGGAAGCCTTGCGCCGCCTCTTTGTAAGATTTGAGGGTCTACAGACCCGACACGAGGCGCTTTGCGAACGGGTCGCTCTTATAGAAAAGAAGCTCGGCGGCCCACTTATATTTTAAATGAAAGGAAGAAAAACGTTGACAAAAAGAATTACAATTGCATTTATACTTATCCTAACCCTATCGCTCGGCGTGTGTATTGCAACGCGTGCCGAGGGCCTGCCCGAGAGCACGGATACCGGCTTGGCAGAAAGCATAGAGGGAGGCTCAGAAAGCACCGATATCCCCGGCGGAGAGGACAGCACAGAGGGCGCCGAAAGCACTGAAAATAACGCTACCCTACCCCAACCCGACCCTGATTTTGGCGACACGGGTGAAAATTACAACTTTTTTGACAGGGTTTACACGGCATTTATGGCACACTCGGGCGAGATACTCGGCGCCCTTACGCTTATCGGCTCACTGATACTTGCATACGCCTACAAGCGCGGCCTTTTACCTATGTTAAAATCCACCCTTTCGGCAATTGCAGAGGCTGTAGGAAGCATTAAGGCGTCAGCCGACGAGAGCGGTGAATACAGCAAATCACTCGGTGCGCGCCTCGACAATACCGAGAGCACCCTCTTGGCACTTACAAGCGGTATAGAAAGATTAAGCCTTGAGCTTGAACAGAGCCGCCTGGACAAGGACGAAAGAGAAAAAATGAAGCTTATTATGAAAACACAGATTGATATGCTTTACAATGTTTTTATGAATTCCTCACTTCCCGAGTTTCAGAAGGCGGCTATGAGTGAAAAAATAACCGAGATGCGAGGGGAGCTTGAGGACTGATGTCGCCTAACTTAACACGGCTTATAGTTTATAAGACGCTCGGCATGCTCGTATGCATAGTGCCGGTAACGGTCGCCATTCTCTCATACTTTCCTCTTTGGCTTGGCGGGGGCGGCACAGAGGTTTTATCGGGGCTTGCAATTTTGCTCTGCACTCTCGCTCACGCGCCCCTCTTACGCGGTCTTAAGCGTATATTCAACTCGTCTGCAAGCTGGGCGATGTGGCTGGTTTTGTTTATCGCGTTTTTACTCTTATCCGAAATTGCTGAGCAAATGACGGTAATCTCCCTCGTTGGATTTATAACGAACGCCATTGGCGCGGTGCTTTTGAAGATAGGTGAGGAATACAGGGAGAAGAAGGAATGAAAAACACCATAGAGCCTTCAATTCTCGACACGGGTAAGGTAATACGGCGCAGCTATTCCTTTTTACTTGAGAACGCGAGCAAGACTATAGCACTGCTTACCGGTATCGTCGTTACCCTCGTTACCTTTACAGAGGCGAGAATGTGCGACGTTACGATGGCAAGCTATACCTCGACCCTTATCCTTATGCTTATCGCCTCTTACATCATTTATTTTTCACTTGAGGACGCGGGCGAAAAGCTTGGGCGCGAGAGCGAGGAATACCGCACGGCAGACGAAGAATTTACAAGGCGCAAAAATGCCCTTGCCAAGACCGACATCAAGGACCTTAGAGAATATCTGATTACCTATGCACGCGAGGAGCTTGTTTACAGACAGAAGAACGCCCTTTTGGCAAAGGACCTCTCTTATGACGAGTATTTAAGCTGGCTTTCGGGCAGGGAATTTGACAAAAAGGCGACACGGGTCTTTAAATCGGTAAAAAAAATGAAGCCCGTTGCACTCTCGCCAAGGCATCTATTGGCAAAGGAGAAGTTTGAGAGGCGCGCTGAGCTTGTGAGTCCCGAATATCGCAAAATCACGATGCTTGTATTAAAGCTGATACCGTCAACTGTGTGTATGATATTCACTCTCTCGGTGATGCTTGGTGCGAAGGACGGTATGACGGCGGAGTTTATTATAGAGAGCCTGCTTAAGCTTTCAACCTTGCCGATAATCGGACTTAAGGGATATTCGCAGGGCTATAACTACTCAAAGGGCGACCTTGTTTTATGGATTGAAACCAAGAGCCGACTTATAGACTCATACTTTACCGCCATCGGCCAAAAAGTCGGTTGACACCATAGAGTAATTATGGTAGAATAAAATAAAAAAGGGGGTGTGCGTGATGCGATACGACGAGAGTACGAACAAGATATATATTGACGTATGCGAGCTTGTTGATATAGCAAGGCGCAAAGTATCGCGCACCCACAGCCCCGACGGTGAGAGTAGGGCGCGCACTGTAAGCGATAGGCTAAAGCTTTCTGTGCTTACTACTCTATCGGGCGAGCCCCTCTCACTTAAGACGAGCCTTGGCGAGTGTGAGGCAGAGATTGTCGGCACGCCTGACGCAATAGAGGGCTCTGAGATAATTTTAGTGCGTGAAAACGCGACACGGGGTGATAAAATCCCCCACTACCTTGAACAGCAGGTGCGCGGTGAGCTCTTTATTTTAGGACTTATGCTTGCAGAAAAGCTTGGGCTTGACAGATGCACGCTTACCGCATATTTTATAAACGGCCGCACGGGAGATACAACGAAGAGGAGCGAAGAGGTAACTAAGGAGAGCCTTGTGCGCTTTTACGGCAAGTGCATATCTACCGCTGGCAAATTTGCCCGCCCCGAGATAGACAGAGTAAAACAGCGGCACAAGACGATGCGTGAGATTAAATTCCCCTTTCGCGAAATACGCGACGGCCAAGGGGAGCTTGTGCGCTCGGTTTACAGAAATCTTGCAAGGGGCACTCACCTTTTTGCCTGCGCGCCTACCGGTACGGGTAAAACAGTATCGGTAATTTACCCTGCAATCAAGGCTATAGGCGACGGGAGAATTGAGAAGGCTTTTTATCTGACACCAAAGACCACAGCACGCGAGGCGGCAATCGACTGCATAAATCTATTATGCGAAAAGGGGCTTAAGATAAAGGCCGTAAGCCTGATAGCCAAGGAAAAAATATGTACACATAATCTTGTATGCCGTGAGGACGCGCGCCTATGCCCCGAGAATAACGAGGGCAAGCTTGCTGATGCGGTAATGTCGCTATATAACCTCGACTGCGCGGTTATAGGCAGCGAAGAGATACTGAGAGCAGCTCACGATTTCGGCGTTTGCAGCTACGAGCTCTCGCTTGCATACTCTGAGATATGCGACTTTATAATCTGCGACCTTAACTACGTTTTTGACACTGCTGTATATCTGCGCAGATTTTTTGACGAGGGAGGCAAATACGGACTTTTAATAGACGAGGCGCACAACCTTGAGTCACGCGCAAGAGAGATGTATTCGGCTGAAATATCTACGGGTGCGCTTGATGCGTTTTGCCAAGAAGAGAGTATCCCGAGCGGACTCTGTGAGAGTGCGGCCTTGGCGTCAAGGAGCCTTTTTTCACTCCTTTACCCATATCTTAAGGACAGCGTAAGGATAGAAAACGGCAGAGAGATAAGCTTTACCCATTTATCCGAGATACCGCCCGAAATGTATACTATAGTTTACGAGCTTGAAGAGACGTTACACCGCGAGCTACTAAGGTCATACAGCTATAAAGGGCTTGATAAGGCTACACGGGTGAGAAAAATCAAGAATTTATACTATGATATAGTTAAGCTATCGACGGTACTTGACTGCTTTGACGACGGGTACAAGCTATTGCTTTCCCTTGACGGGGAGAATATTTGTGCAAAGCTATTTTGCATTGATACGGGCAAGGTGCTGAAACAGAGGCTAAAGAAGGTATCAAGTGCCGTATTCTTCTCGGCAACGCTTGAACCAATGAGCTTTTACACCTCTATGCTCGGCGGCGGCGATACCTCTGACACACTCTCCGTACACTCACCGTTTGACCCCGAGTGCCTGTCGGTTACAATAATGGATAAAATCAGCACGCGCTACTCTGAAAGAGAGCGCACAAGCTCTGCTGTGTGCAGAGTTATTGCCGCAACTATGTCAGCAAAGCGCGGCCACTATATGGTCTTTTGCCCATCGTTTGAATACAGCGAGATGCTCTACCGCGAGTTTGCGGCTAAGTACCCGAAAATCAAAGCGCTCCTGCAAACCAAGGATATGACGGCTGAGCAAAGGGCCGATTTTATTACCTCGTTTAAAAAGAACGACGACACGTATCTTATTGGCTTTTGCGTTATGGGCGGAATATACTCCGAGGGCATTGACCTTGCAGGAGATAGCCTTATCGGTGCGGTTGTAGTCGGCATCGGTATGCCGTCACTTTCTTACGAGCGCGAGGCTATTGCCGAATACTTTGAAGACAAGCTGGAGCGCGGCAAGGAATTCGCTTATATCTATCCCGGAATGAACCGCGTTTTTCAAGCGGCAGGCAGAGTTATAAGGCGAGAGGACGACAGGGGCGTTATAGTGCTTATAGACGACCGCTTTGACGACCCTATATACAAAAAAAGCATACCCGACCTATGGCGCGGTATGCGATACTGCGACGACCCAAAAGCACTGCGAGAAATACTTGATGCCTTTTGGAAAAAGGTCGACTCAGAAAATTAAACAAACAAAAAGCAAGAGTAAAGGATTTTGTGCCCTCTATTCTTGCTTTTTCATTTTCAATTTTCAGCTTTCGGGTGAATTAGTATTTTTTCACTAGTTCCATCGTAAGCTTGGTTGATATTTCTGCCGCGCCGCGGAGAAACTCGGGATAATCCATCTCAGCCTTGCCGTCTGCACTGTCAGAAATCGCGCGTACAACCGCAAAGGGCACGGAGTTTATATAAGCCGTGTGGGCAATAGCACCGCCCTCCATCTCACAGGCTGATGCTGAAAAGTCCGCTCTTATCCTCTCTTTGTCAAGGGAGCTTGATATAAACCTGTCACCCGTAGCTATCGTGCCTACAGATGCGTTAGCGCCTATTTCTGCCGCCGCTGAGAGTAAAATCTCAACTGCTCTTGCATCCGTGTCAAAATAAATCTTGTTTATACCAGATACAAGCCCCTTTGGGTCACCGAGTGCCGAGGTATCCATATCGTGCTGAACGAGCTTGTCTGCAATTACGATATCAAGTGGGGAAAGGCTCGGCTCAAGCGCACCGCCAACCCCTGTGTTAACAATCAGGTCGGGCTTAAAATTAAGTATCATAGCCTCAGCGCAGATTGCGGCAAAAACCTTGCCTATACCGCACTTAGCAACCGCCACCTGCTTACCAAAAAGCCTACCCGTGTAAAAATCTATGCCGCTGACAGTAGCTACAGCCGCCCCCTCAAGCGAGGCTATAATTGCCTCTACCTCAGCAGGCATAGCACCTATTACGCCTATATCAACCTTAGTCATTTTTACCCTCGTACACAAATGTATTCTCACGCCCGAGGAGCACCGCAAGATACCTCTTACACTCAGCCTTGGCAGATGCTAAGTCAAGCGAGAGATAATTGCCGCATTCCTCACGCGTAGCGCCGGGAACTGCCCCCTCGTGTGAAATTATCTTGGTAAGCGTATCTATAACGACCGATAAAACCTCACCGTTATCGGCATCTCTTACCAAGAGGTAAAATCCTGTTTGGCAGCCCATAGGCCCAAAGTAAATCACCCGCTCGCCAAGCGCACCGTTACGCACGTAGGTGGCAAACAAATGCTCTACCGTGTGCATAGTAACGTTATCCATATAATCGCCTAAGTTCGGTACACGGGTGCGTAAATCATAGGTAGTAACGTCGCCGTCAATACGCGATACGTAAATGCCTTCCTTTATATAATCGTGATTAACCGAAAAGGACGCGATTTGCCTGAGCTCCATATCAGAACTTAAGGCGCTCGTTGATATACGCCTTTACCTCACCGATAGGAATTCTAACCTGCTCCATAGTATCTCTGTCACGAACGGTAACGCAGCCGTCATTCTCTGTATCAAAGTCGTAGGTAATGCAGAAGGGTGTACCGATTTCGTCCTCACGGCGGTATCTCTTACCGATAGAGCCGGTTTCGTCAAAATCGCAGGCAAACTCGCTGGCAAGCTCGTCGTAAAGCTCAAGCGCCTTGTCGGAGAGCTTCTTTGAAAGAGGAAGAACTGCCGCCTTGAAGGGTGCAAGCGCGGGGTGAAGGTGAAGAACAACTCTCACGTCGCCTGCCGCAAGCTCCTCTTCGTCATAAGCGTCAACGAGGAATGCAAGCGCAACTCTGTCAGCACCGAGCGAGGGCTCAACCACGTAGGGCACGTAATGCTCGTTTGTTTCGGGGTCGAAGTAGGTCATATCCTTGCCAGAATGATTGCCGTGCTGTGTAAGGTCATAGTCGGTTCTGTCTGCGATACCCCAAAGCTCGCCCCAGCCGAACGGGAAGAGGAACTCAAAGTCTGTCGTAGCCTTTGAATAGAAGCAAAGCTCCTCGGGGTCGTGGTCACGCAGTCTTAAATCCTCTGCGGTCATACCAAGGTCAAGCAGCCACTTGTAGCAAAAATCCTTCCAATACTTAAACCATTCAAGGTCGGTGCCGGGCTTGCAGAAGAACTCAAGCTCCATCTGCTCAAACTCGCGGGTACGGAAGGTGAAGTTACCGGGGGTAATCTCGTTTCTGAAGGATTTACCAATCTGGCAAACACCAAAGGGCAGCTTCTTTCGCGTAGAGCGCGCAACTGCAGGGAAGTTAACGAATATACCCTGTGCGGTTTCGGGGCGCAGATATACGGTATTCGTAGAATCCTCTGTTACACCTATAAAGGTTTTGAACATAAGGTTAAACTTTTTAATGTCGGTAAACTCCTTACCGCCGCAGGTAGGACATACTATGCCCTTTTCCTTAATATAAGCCGCCATTTCTTCAAAGCTCCAAGCGGCAGGGTTATCCGAAAGACCGTTTGCAAAAGCATAGTCCTCAATCAGCTTGTCTGCTCTGTGGCGTGCCTTACAGCCCTTACAGTCCATAAGCGGGTCGGAAAAGCCGCCCACGTGACCCGATGCAACCCAAGCCTCGGGATTCATTATAATTGCAGAATCAAGACCTACGTTGTATCTTGACTCCTGTACAAATCGCTTCCACCACGCGCGCTTAACGTTGTTCTTGAACTCAACGCCGAGAGGTCCGTAGTCCCACGAGTTTGCAAGACCGCCGTAAATCTCCGAGCCGGGGAAAATAAATCCGCGCGTCTTACAAAGGGCAACTACCTTTTCCATTGTCTTTTTGCTGTTTTCCATTTTTATATCTCCATTTGTAAATTATTATTTGCATTTTTTAGACAAGCTCTGCCGTAACAACACCGTCTTTTTGCGACACGGGGCGCACCTTTACCATATCCCCCTGCCTGCTTTGCGGTGCAAAAACGCGTATCTCTATATACTCGTCGGAGTGGGCGGTAAATACCCCGCCGTCCTCACTCTCAAGCACCGCTGAGAGTATCTTGCCCTCGTTCACGATGCCGTCGAGCACCGAGTCACGCACCGAGTGTGCCGTCAAAATTGCCTGAGCACTGCGCTCGCGCTTTATGCTCTCGGGTATCTGCCCCCCGTAGTCTGCCGCGGGCGTGCCTTCTCTTTTTGAGTAGGCAAATATATGCGCGTCAAGGAGTCTTGCCTCTTTTATAAAGTCAAGAGTTAAAAGAAAATCCTCTTCACTCTCACCCGGAAAGCCAACCATAAGGTCGGTGGTAAACTGCGCGTTTGGTATTAGCTCCCTGAGTCTGTTTATGTTCTCCATAGCGCGAGAGCGCGTATAGCGCCTTTTCATAGCTCGCAGTATATTGTCAGAGCCGCTTTGCATTGATATGTGAAAGTGCGGCGCTAGTATCTTAGCCCCTGCAATCCTCTTAGCAAAATCCGCCCCGACAAGCTCGGGGGCAAGCGACCCAAGCCTTATGCGCTCACAGCTATGCCGCTTATCAAGCTCTGAAATCAGGTCGGCAAGGTCGTACTTAAAATCGAAATCATTGCCGTACGAGCCTGTTTCTATACCCGTAAGCACAACCTCACGCGTGCCGCGTGCATAAAGCCCCTCTACCTCGCGTATTACGTCAGTCGGGAGCTTTGACCTTACCCTGCCGCGTGCGCCCGATATCGCGCAATAGGTGCATTTACACTCGCACCCGTCCTCAATCTTAACGTAAGCGCGCGTGCGCGGCGCACTCTCAATGCACATCGGCTCAAAGCGCGCGTTATCAAGCGGTAAAACGTCCATTTCCTTAACACGCCCCGTACCCTGCAGTGCTGAAAGCACCCTGTCTACAACCGAGAGCTTGTTATCTGTGCCGAGCACTATATTCACCCCGTCAATAGCTAAAAGCTCCTCGGGGGCGCGCTGGCTGTAGCAGCCTACTACGGCTATTACGGCGTCCTTGTTTTTCTTTATCGCGCGCCTTACGGTATTACGCGACTTGCGGTCGCTCTCACCCGTTACAGTACAGGTGTTTATCACGTAGGCGTCGCAAACCTCACTGAAATCACGCACCGAAAAGCCGCGGCGCGCAAACTCCTCACCTATAGCGACGGTTTCATACTGCGATACCTTACAGCCAAGGGTATAAAGCCCTACAGTATACATTACTCTCCCCCGTAAACCGACGGGTGAAGTACACCCACAAAGGGTAAGGCGCGGTATCTCTCGTCATAATCAAGACCGTAGCCCACAACGAACTCGTCGGGTATCACCGTGCCGCAAAAATCGGGGATAAACTCTACCTTTCTGCGCGAGGGCTTGTCAAGCAAGGTACAGGTGCGCACGCTCCTTGCCCCCTTACCCTTAAGGTATTTTACAAGATAGGAGAGGGTCACACCCGAGTCGATTATATCCTCAATTACGAGTATATCGCATTTTTCAATATCCGGGCGAGAAAAATCAAGGTGAATATTTACGTTACCCGTGCTGACAGTGCCGCTGCCGTAGGACGAAACCTTCATAAAATCTATCTCAACGGGTACTGTTACCTTTTTCATAAGGTCGCCCATAAAAACGACCGAGCCCTTAAGCACGCAAAGCAAAACAAGGCGCGAGCCACCCGTGCCGTAGCTTTCGTCAATCTCACGGGCTATGCGCGTCGTAATAGCATCAATTTCTTCACTTGAAACAAGTATTTTTGCTATATCCTGCATAATGATAATACTCCCCGCTGCACAAGTTAAATTTATAACAACATTTTAACAGAAAGAGGGGAAAAAGTCAATAGCAACCGTGCTTTATCTATTATATAATAAATATTTAGAAAAAGACTTGACAAAAAGAGGCCTTTGAGTTATAATATACCTTGCGTTAGTATGAATACGCGCTTTGAGATGTTAATACGACGAGAAGGAGGTGCTATCAATGAAGAGAACTTACCAGCCTAAGAAAAGACAGAGAAGTAAGGAGCATGGCTTCAGAAAGAGAATGGCAACTGCTAACGGCAGAAAGGTTCTTAAGAGAAGACGCGCCAAGGGAAGAGCTAAGCTCACCTACTAATCCCGGGGCGAAAATCGCCTAAGGTGTAAAATCGGTCACGCAAGGTGACAGTCACGTACGTGACATACAAAACTCCGATAAGAGCCACAGTACGAGCTTTATCGGGGTTTTTGTTTAATAGCGCTAGGAGAATTATTATGAAATTCAGAGCGATTTGCGAAAATCACTTATATCAGAAGGCGTATTCTAAGGGTAAGAGGGCAGTAACATCGGCTCTCGCGGTTTACGTTTTGCCCGACTATATGGCGGCAAGGCTTGCCGCAAAGCACCCTGAAAAAAAGGTGGTCAACCGTATAGGTCTGACCGCAACGAAGGCACTCGGCGGCGCAGTTGTACGCAGCCGCGCGAGAAGAATTTTGAGAGAGGGACTACGCACGCTACAGAAGGAAAAGGAGCTTAAGGTTGGCTTCCTTATAGTAATAGCGGCGCGCAGAGCCTCGGTTAATATGAAGAGCACTGAAATTAAAGAGCATCTTGACGATGCATTTACAAGGCTCGGTATGTATAAAAAGCTATGAAATACCTTATGATAGGCATAATCAAGCTTTACAGAAGCTTAATATCTCCGCTGAAACCGCCCTGCTGCAGGTTTACACCAACCTGCTCTGCCTACGCCCTTGAGGCGTTTACCAAACGAGGTTTTTTTGTCGGATTTATTTTGACCGCGTGGCGCATTTTGCGCTGTAACCCATTTTGCAGGGGCGGCTACGACCCCGTGCCGGAGCGCGGCTTCAGAAATCCGAAAACGCAGGAATAGCGGAAATAACCAAAGAAAAGGAAATCCATTATGTTTGAATGGCTATACAACCTGCTCGGTACGGTTCTTTCATTCTTTGACGGGCTGACCGGCAGCTACGCAATTGCGTTGCTTTTTTACGCACTGATTTTTAAAATTGTATTTTTACCGTTCTCAATCAAGCAGCAGAGAAACCAGATAAAAATGGCCAAGCTTGCGCCCAAGATTGCTCTTATAAAGGCAAAGTACAAGGGCAGAACGGACCAACCCACCCTGCAAAAGCAGCAGCAGGAGATTATGGAGCTGCAAAGGCAAGAGGGCTACAGCCCCCTATCGGGTTGCTTACCCCTGCTTATACAGCTGCCCCTTATTATACTGCTTTACACGGTTATACAGAACCCGCTCTCGTATATAGCAAAGACCACAGTTGCCTTTGATAACTACAACGAGGATAAGGCGACGGTCGGCGAGTTGCCCACCGCTATGCAGGAAAGATACAGCAAGCTTATTGCCGAGGGCAAGGATATTACCAAGAACGACATCGTGCTTGAGCTTTGCCGCGAGTTTTACCTCGGCGCATTTGGTGAGGAGCCCACAGAGCCCGTTGAGAGTGACTACATCGAGCACGGTATTCTGAACGCTGAGAAGTTCAACAAGGCAAAAGAGGACTACCAAAAGGCACAGGCTGAGTTTGACAAAAAGGTAAATGAAACGACCGAGATAGCAAGAGGTAAGGAAATTACCCTTATCGGTAAGATAAACGACTTTATAAAGAACGGCAACGAGGCAAAGTACCCGAACACTACCAAGGAAGAGAGAATGGAGATTGTTTCGTCCTTCGGTATCGACTACAAAACCTACCCGAACTTTGACATCTTCGGCGCAAATATGGCGCTTACCCCGTCATTTAAAGAGCCCTCTATTATACTTGCAATACCCTTCCTTACGGCTATTGCACAGTGGCTCTCAATGTTCTTAACCCGTAAGCTTACGGGCAACGCGCAGATGCAGATGCAGGGTCAGGACGCACAGGGCAAGGGCTCTATGCTCATTATGGACCTTATGATGCCTGCAATGACGCTTTGGATGGCGTTCTCATTCTCGGCTATGCTGGGTCTGTACTGGATATTCCAGTCACTGCTTGGACTTGTGCAGCAGTTTATACTCACAAAGGCTATGCCGCTGCCTAAGTACACCGAGGAAGAAATTAAGGAAATGCACAAGCAGCAGAAGGAGGCTGAGAAGGCAGGCAGAGCCGCAGTTAAGGCACAGCCCAAGCATAAATCACTCCACTATATCGACGAGGACGATTATGACGAATTGCCCGCAACTCCCACTAACGAGAGCGGTAAGAGCACTAAAATCTCCTCGGATATCCCCGAAATTAAAGACTAATACTAAGAGGTTAATATAATGATTAAGGAAATAATAGCAACGGGCAAGGACGTAAGCGAGGCAAAGGAAAATGCCAGAGCCGCACTTGGTGCATCCGTGCTTGACGACGTACAGTTTGAGGTTTTACACATCGGCTCAAAGGGCATCTTCGGCGTTATAGGCGTTAAGCCCGCACAGGTAAAGGCATATATCGAGATTCCCGACAGAGAGGAAAGACGACGCGACAGACGCGAGAAGAAGAACAGCGACAAGCCCCGCGAGGTAAGCGAGGGCGCAGAAAAAACAGAGGCAACCGACAAGCCTGCACAGAAAAAGAGAAATAAGAAAAAGAGCCACAAGCCCGAGGGTGCAGTTGAGCCCAAGGCATCAAAGCCTAAGAGCGAGGTTATACCCGAGTGTGACCTTAAAATGACTCCTTGCGAGGTTGAGGACGGAATTGATATGTCCTACGACTTTATTAAGACGGTTATTCTTGACACGGGTCTTAACGCAACCGCAGACCTTTACTCCTGCGAGGACGGCACACGCAGAATTACCATTAAGGGTGACGATGCATCTATCCTTATCGGCCACCACGGTGACACTCTTGATGCTTTGCAGTATCTTGCAAACCTTGCATCTGCGAGAAAGAACAAAAACGGCGAGCGCGATAAGAGCCGCGTAACCCTTGACATTGAGGGCTACAGAGCTACGAGAGAGGAAACTCTGCGCGCACTTGCACGTAAGATGGCGGCTAAGGCACTTCGCAACAAGCGCAGCGTTATGCTTGAGCCTATGAGCGCATACGAGAGAAGAATTATCCACTCCGAGATACAGAAGATGGAGGGTGTTTCTACCAACTCTATCGGCTCAGACAACAACCGTAAGATAGTAATTTACCTTACCGATAAAAAGCCCGAGGGCATCTTTGAGGAAGAGGTTGAGGCAAACGACAACACAGAGAGCGTAACCGTAAACGAGGCCGAGGTTATAACCGAGGACGTAGAGGACGCGGCGGTTGAAGAATAAAATGCGGCAAGGTATTATTGCGGCAATATCCACCCCACCCGGCAAGGGTGGGGTTGCACTTATAAGGATTTCGGGTGCGGGCGCGCACGAGCTTGCAAAGGAGATTTTTCAGCCTATAGGCAAGCTAGGTGTTGACGAATATCCCGAAAGGCATCAGATTTACGGCTACATTTTATGTAACGGGGAAAGATGCGACGACGGTATGCTCACTCTGTTTTGCGGTCCGCTCTCATACACGGGCGAGGATATGGCGGAGATTACCTGTCACGGCGGCGTGCTCGTTACTGCAACCATACTCGAGGAGCTCTTTACAAGGGGCGCTTTGCCTGCAGAGCCCGGCGAATTTACGCGCCGCGCATTTATAAACGGCAAGCTCTCACTTACCGAGGCTGAGGCGATAGGCACACTGCTTGAGGCAAAAACCTACGAGCAGATAAGGCTTTCTTCTGCCCCTGCGCGCAAAAGGCTTTACGAGGCAACGGAGAGCTTACGCACGAGAATTACCGACACTCTCTCCTCTATCTATGCGAGAATTGATTATCCCGAGGAGGACCTTGGCGAGTTTACCGCTGAAGAAACTCTTGTGCGCCTTGAGAGCGTGCGCGAGGATATAGCGCGCCTTATTGCCACCTACAAGACGGGTAAGGCAATAACAGAGGGCGTGCGCACGGTTATCGTAGGCAAGCCCAACACGGGCAAAAGCACCCTTTATAACGCAATTCTCGGCGAGGACGCGGCAATAGTCACCGACATTCCCGGCACAACGCGCGACTTGCTTAATGCTACGGCTGCGCTCGGCAGAGTGACCCTGCACCTTACCGACACTGCGGGAATACGCAACACGGGTGGGGTTGACACGGTTGAGAGAATAGGCATTGAGCGCACGAGAGAGCGCCTTTCGGATAGTGAGCTTGTTATCGTTATGCTTGACCTCTCGCGGCCGCTTGACGGCGAGGACAGAGAGATTTTTGACTTGGTTTCGGCCTTGCCCTGCCCCAAGATATGTGTTTTAAATAAGAGTGACACAGGTGTCAGAGGCCTTCGAGAGTCAGATATACCCGATATATTCGATGCCGCACTCACCCTATCCGTGCGTGAGGACAAGGACGGAGCTGTCACGGCACTCTCCGAGCTTGTAGGCAAGCTCTTTACCGACGAGAGGCTTACCCCCGCGGCAGACGCTATAGTATCCTCTCTGCGCCAGCATAGTGCGCTTAGGGCGGCGCTCGGCTTTATAGATACGGCAATCGGTGCATATAAGCTCGGCTTGCCTGTCGATGCGGCATCCTCTGATATAGAGCTTGCCCTCGGTGCTATCAGTGAGCTTGACGGCAGAAGTGTAGCCGAGGCGGTGACTGACGGCATTTTCGCAAAATTTTGCGTCGGAAAGTGAAATTCTAGTCATACTCACCCCCTATTTCGTATTTATAATCGGAAACCAACGTGGTTGTGCCATCGTCAAAATGCTCAAACGAAAGACCGAGCAGTATGCACAAAAGCACAAGAAAAAATATCCCTACAATCTTTTTCAATACCGATACCCCCATAAGCTTTTTTAATTTAGTATTTACTGGGGCGCTCGGAAAAATACAACAGACGGTAACTATGGAAAATAAAAGATTTGCAAAAAACGACGCGGGCTTTATCTGCGTAAACTGTAAGCGCGAGGTACTACCCCTCGGCTACACCTCACGCAATCACTGCCCATTTTGCCTGCACTCTGTGCACGTGGATATCAACCCCGGTGACAGAGCCAATACCTGCGGCGGCACGCTTGTGCCCATAAAAGCCGAGCCGGACGCGCGCCGCGGTTATATAATAACGCACCGATGTAAAAGGTGCGGCGCTACCGTACGCAACAAATCCGCGCACGAGGCTAAGGTACAGCCCGACGATACCGAGCTTTTGATAAAGCTTACCGCAGGCGAATTCTGACAAACAAAAAAGAACAAGATTAAAGCTGTGGCTAATGTGCTCGCGCTTTTTCTTGTTCTTTTATTTTATTTCTTGCTCTAATCCTTCAAATATTTCACTGTCAAAAAATTCTCTTAGAGAAATATCTAGTCCATCGCATAGCTTTTTTATTGAAACAACTCCCGGATTTTGGCTTTTCTCATTCAGCATGCTGTAAACCGTCGAGGGAGAAACGCCCGAAATATTTGCAAGCTCATTTATAGCTATGTTCCTAAGTTGGCAAAGCTCAATTATCCGCCTTGCAACCGCTTCTTTTGTATTCATATTCTCCCCCTCTCCGATTTTTACATCAATAATAGCTTAAATTCTATATAAATTTTACTTAATCAAAACCATAAAGATAATTGCTGCCAAGGCAAGCGTAAGCCCTCCGACAGTAAGCATAATTGCACTTTGGCGGGTAAACCGCAAATCTACCCTTCCATCTATAAGCTTCGCGCGCTTCATAGCCACAGATACGGGCTTATAAATAAGCATTACTATCGCTGAATTCATAAGCGCTTTAGCAAGATTAAACGGCATAAGCAAAGTGGGTAACAAGGAAATTACCGCGTCAGTCGGCACCTTCATATAAATCGGAGTTACAAGGATATTCATAACGAGCATTACAACAACTGTAGCCAAAACAGATGCTGAAAGGCCTATTATCGCACCGTTAAGACTGCGCTTGTACTTATAAATCAAGGATGCGGTAAATGCGAATACGGCACTTGACACAAAGTTCATAAAAAAGCCCCAAAAGCCCGTATCGGATATTGAAATAAACTCAATAAGAGCCGGCACAAGTGCCATAGCTATAGCCGCAACCGGGCCGTATATAAAGCCCGCAATTGCCAGCACTGCGTCCTTTGCGTCAAAGGTTAAAAACTGCACGGGTATGCGAAAAACAAAGGTTACGGCATAGGCTAAAGCCGAAAACATAGCCATGCCCACAAGCCTTTTTACATACTCACCTGTTCTGTTTTGCTTTTGCATAGTAGCCTCCAATAAAAAATCCCCGCACAAGCGGGGACTCACTCGCTCTTTATATATTATTATACGGCACGGGTAAAAATTCAAGCCGCGGTATAACGATATATAAAAAGCACATTCGTTTTCTCATCCGGACTTTACCGTCGGTCAAGGAGTTGCACCTTGTCAAGCCGTGGGACATAAGCCCCTGTTCGGCCTCGCAGACTTTACTGCCGGTATGGAATTGCACCAATCCCCAAACAATGTGATTTATTTGTTTAGAGGCTGAGCCGTAAGACTCAGCCTCATTTAGCTTTAGTTAATTCGTAAATTAACCCTTGATTTCAGCAACAACGCCTGAACCAACGGTACGGCCACCCTCACGGATAGCGAAACG
>JAZRFH010000019.1:0-43933 GCA_045661245.1 Eubacteriales bacterium
CTTCGTTTTCCTTGTCGATCTTTGCCTGAAGAACGTAAGCAAAGCCGTAAAGAGACGACATAAGGCTGCCCATCATCTTAGCAACCAATACTTCCTTGCTGGGTGTAGCTGCAAGAGCCTCAACACCTGCACAGTCGATAACGCCGCCATCTACAAAGCCTGCCTTAATCTCGAAGGATGCGATTTTATCAGCATACTCCTTCATAATCTTAGCGGGAGCGATGGGATCGTCCTGGCTGATAGCAATAGCAGTCATACCGTTAAGGTACTGCTTCATATCGCCGTAGCCAACCATATCGCACGCTCTGCCTGTAAGTGTATTCTTCATAACGGAATACTCAATACCGGCCTTGCGAAGTGCGTTACGGAGCGCTGTATCATCAGCAACAGTAATGCCCTCGTATTTTACAAGCACGCCCGACTGCGCGGTCTTAAGCTTAGCAGCGAGTGCTTCAACTGCTTGCTTCTTTTCTTCAAGAATCTTATTACTTGGCATATCTTGTTCCACCTCCATAAAAATTCAATAAAAAATCCTTTCCGATAAAAGCACATGCTTTACCGAGAAAGGACAACCGAAATGGACACAAAAAGCGCCCGAATATTCTGTTATTCTCACCTCGGCAGGAAAGCCTACGCTTTTACCGAAACCTGCTGTCTTAGGATACCTGAGGTATTATACTACAAACAAAACCGTTTGTCAAGCCTTTTTGAGAAAAAACTTAATTTTCTTTTTAGGCTCTTATTTTTTGTACTCGCCCGCCTTTGCCTTTAGACTTTTGTAAATAGAGCGATAGGACAAAAGGCGCGACATAGCAATTTCACCCCGCTCTGCTGCCTGCAAAACGGCGCACTCGTCCCTACCCTCACCCACGTGCGAGCAGTCCTGATATCTGCAAGCACCGCGATAGGCGGCAAGCTCACGGAAGGTATACTCAAGGTCAGAGAGGGCAAAAAAGTCAAATCTGTCAAAATCTATAAGCGAAAAGCCGGGTGTATCGGCAAGATATCCGTGGTCACTCTCGCCGTCTATTTTAAATAGCTCTACGTGGCGCGTGGTATGCTTACCGCGCTCTATTTTTTGCGATATTTCTGCCGTGGCAAGCGTAAGATGCGGAAAAAGTGTATTCATAAGAGTTGATTTACCGACACCCGACGCACCTGCAAAGGCGGCGGTTTTACCGCCCGTAATTTCACCCTTTATAAAGACCGAAAGCTCCTCTGTGCCGATACCCGTGTCCGACGAGGTTACAAATGCAGAAAGCCCGATTTTACTGTATATCTCCTTATACTCTTTAGCAAGGGCGGGGTCTAAATCCGCTTTTGTTACCACAATTACGGGAGTTATGGAGTTGTGCTCTGCGATTGAAACGAGCTTATCCACAGTTTCAAGCACGGGGGCGGGGCGCTTAACCGCAAAAACGATAAAAAGATAGTCAAGATTTGAAAGAGGGGGTCTGATAAGGCTGTTTTTGCGCGGCAAAACCTCGGATATTACTATACCGTCTGGCGTAGAGTCGTCTACTGTCAAAACCACGTTATCGCCTATCAGCACGCGCTCGTCGTCACGCTTAAGTGTACCCTTTGCGCGCGACTCAAGATATGTAATTTTTCCGTCCTCTCTGATTTCGGTTACGTAAAGACCGCCAAGGCCCTTTATAACCTTACCTCTCTTTTCGGTTATCAAATTATCTACTCACTTTCATTATTCTGACTGCGGCGCAATTGACCGCACGCGGCGTTAACGTCACTGCCGAGCCTGCGCCTGACGGTTGCAACAACGCCAAGGCTGTTTAAGGTATCGGCAAACCTGTTCGCACTCTCCTGACTGCCCTCACGGAAGCCGGTTTCCTTTACCTCGTTGACTCTTATTAAATTTACGTGTATCGGCGCACCCGTGCCGCGAAATGCCCGTGTCAGTAGCTCTGCAAGCGCACGTGCGTCCTCTACACCGTCATTCTTACCGTGTATCAGGGTATATTCAAAGGATATGCGTCGCTCGGTATGCCTGTAATAGTAAACGCAGGCGTCAAGCAGCTCGCCAATATTCCATTTTTTGTTTATAGGCATAATCTCCTCACGTGCCTTATCGGTTGCGGCGTGCAAAGAAATTGAGAGAGTTATTGGCAGGTCGACCTCAGCAAGCTCGCGGATTTTTGGCACGATACCGCAGGTTGAGAGCGAGATGTGCCTATAGCCTATATTAAGCCCGTCCTTATGATTTACAAGGCGCAGAAATTTGAGCACGTTATCGTAGTTATCCAGCGGCTCGCCAATACCCATCATAACGATATTTGATATGCGCTCACCCATATCGCGCTCGGCTGAAATTATTTGACCGAGCAACTCCGAGGGCAAGAGATTACGCACCTTACCCCCTATAGTCGAGGCACAGAACTTACAGCCCATAAGACAGCCTACCTGGCTTGATATACACAGAGTGTTGCCGTGCTTATATTTCATAAAAACGCTCTCTATGCACTCGCCGTCATAAAGGCGGAAGAGGTATTTTACCGTGCCGTCAATTTTAGATACAAGCTTTTTTTTAACCCTAGGCAAGGTATCTGTCACGGTGCTTGCAAGCTCCTCGCGCAGGGATTTCGGCAAATCGGTCATATCGGATATAGGAATTCCCGCAGAAAGCTTTGGGAAAATCTGCTTTGCCCTGAACGGCGGCTGGCCTATACTCTTAAGATACTCGGCAAGCTCCTCGGGCAGCATTGAATATAAATCGGTCATTTTAACTTTCTTTCCTTAGTTTAGCGATAAAAAATCCGTCGGTTTTATGCTCGTGGGGCAAAAGCGTTACCGTTCCCGAGTGCGAGCTTATATCCGAAGCGGAAAAGTCGACGGGTGAAAACTCAGGGTGCCCGTCAAGAAACCTTTTTACGGTTTCCTCATTCTCAGAGGGGTTCAGCGTACAGGTTGAATATACTAAAATTCCACCCGGCTTAAGTGCTCCCGGCACACTGTTCAGTATATCATACTGAAGCGACGGCAAGTCAGCTAGCGCATCCTTACTGCGATAGCGCAAATCCGGCTTTTTACCGAGAACGCCGAGGCCCGAGCAGGGCACGTCGCATATCACCCTATCGTACTTTTCACACTCCTCGGGATAAGCAACGGACGCGTCGCGCTCACGCACGGAAATGGATTTAAGACCGAGCCTGCGCGCCCCCTCTTCTATCAAGGATAGCTTGCTCTCGTGTATATCCGAGGCTGTGATTTTACAGCTGTCGCCGCCGAGAATTGCGGCACAAAGGCTTTTACCGCCCGGGGCTGAGCAAGCGTCAAGCACCGACATACCCTCGCCCACGTCAAGCAGGGATACGGCTATGGCGCACGCCTCGTCCTGCACGAAAAAGTGCCCCTCGTCAAAGCCATCAAGTGCCCTTGGGTCTATCGAGCCCAAAAGCCTTACGGAAAACGGCACGCGTGAGGACGGCACGGCATCTATACCCTGCTTTTTGAATTTATCTACGAGGTCGCCTACCGATATTTTCGCCGTGTTTACGGTTATATCCGTATAGCGCTCGGTATTAAAATAGTCGAGCAGCCTCTCACACTCACCCTCGCCAAGGAGCGATATAAAATGCTTAACTATCCATAAGGGATACGAATATTTTACCGAGAGGTATCTTGCGGCGTTTTTCTCACGCGGGGGCATTGGTATATTACCCTCCGCCTTTGCCCTGACAAGCGCGCGCAAAACTCCGTTTATAAATCCGGCCTCGCCCTTATGGCGCGCAAGCTTAACAGTTTCGCTTACTGCGGCAAAATCGGGCACGGACGATATATGTAGCACCTGGCACATACCGAGGCGCAGAATATTTTTGACTCTTAAATCTATTTTGTCAGGCTCTCTTTTCGCAAGAGCGCCTATGATGTAGTCGTAGGTTAATTTATGCTCAACCGTAGTGTAAAACAGCACGGTAAGCCAGCCGCGCTCACGCTCGTCAAGGGCACGGACAGCCGACGAGGAAAGAGAGAGGTTTGCGTATTTACCCTCGCTTTCAAGCTCAATAAGGAGCTTTAGCGCAATTTCTCTTACCGTCATCTCTCACGCCCCCTGAACATTGAAACTAGGCGTAAAAGCTGGATAAGCGAAACGGCAAGTGCGGCAATATAGGTCATAGCCGCGGCAGAGAGCACACTCTTTGAGGCACGTAGCTCTGACTCCGAATACCAGCCCGTAAGCTCAAGCTCCGTAAGAGCACGGCGCGATGCGTTAAGCTCAACCGGCAGAGTTACGAGGTGAAAGAGCGTTGTGAGAGCAAAAAGCCCGACACCGAAAAGCAGAATATAACTGCCTATCTCTGAAAACGCGGCAGAAAAGCTCATAAAAACTATGCCGAGTATAATAGCAATCCAAGAGAAATTTGATGCAAAGCTTACCACGGGTACCATCTTACCCCTGATAACCAAGGGCTTGTATGCCTCGCTATGCTGAATGGCGTGCCCTACCTCGTGCGCGGCAACACCTACTGCGGCGGCGGAGTACGAGGAATAGACGGGACGGGATAGCCTAAGCACCCTTGTGCGCGGGTCGTAATGGTCTGTAAGATTACCGTTTACAAGCTCGATTTTAACGTCAAAAAGGCCGTGCGAATCCAAAATTCTGCGCGCGACCTCTGATGCCGAGCGACCTCTGCCGCAGGGCACCTGTGAAAATTTTTTAAAGGTTGTTTGCACCTTGATTTGTGCGTAAAAGGAAAAAATCAAAGCACCAAGAAAAAGAATATAAAGAGCTATATCGGTCACTCTAAAATATCTCCAATCTCAATTTTTCTGCCGCGGATAAAGTCACCCGCACACATTCTGCCCTTGCCCTCGGGTATAACGCCCGAAATTTTGAGCGCCCCCTCGCCACAGGCAACGGTAAGGGAGCCCTGCCCCTTAGCGTCAAGCGCGATAACCTCACCCGGCTTACCGATGGAAGTGCTTACAGGGCTTGCCCCAAATATCTTTAGCATTTTGCCATTAAGATATGCGTACGCACCGGGAATAGGGGTTGTTCCCCTTATTATAAAGTCAAGCTCGCGTGCCGATTTGGTAAAATCTATCCTAGCGTCTGCCTTTTCAATTTTAGCGGCATAAGTGGCAAGAGCATCGTTCTGCGGTGTACGCGTAGCCGTGCCTGCCTCAATTTCGTCAAGAGTTTTTACGAGCAGTGCCGAGCCGATAAGAGCCGACCTGTCGTGTATCGCCTCAAAGTCGTCAGTCGGGCCAATGTGAAAGCTCTCGCTTGATATAATATCACCCGTATCGAGCCCCTCTGCCATATACATAACTGTAACGCCCGTTTCGCTCTCACCCTCCATAATAGCGCGCTGCATCGGTGCGGCACCGCGGTACCTAGGCAAAAGAGATACGTGCAGGTTTACACAGCCGAAGCGCGGGTAATCAAGCACAGCCTTAGGTAAAATTTTGCCGTAGGCAACTACAACGATAATATCGGGGTTAATCTCTTTAAGATACTGCATAAATTCGTCTGTGCGCAGAGAGTCGGGAGTATTTACCGAAATCCCCTTTTCAAGCGCAAGAGCCTTTACCGCCGTGGGTGTCATAACGTTACCCCTGCCGCGCGGCTTATCCTTACCCGTAACGGCAGATACGACAGTATGCCCCGAGGCAAAGAGAGCATCGAGGCATTTGGCTGATATTTCGGGCGTACCCATAAACATAATTCTCATAAGGCACCTCCCAAATTACATTAAAGCTTTTTAACTACGACGTCGGTATAAAGCTTGCCGTCGAGGTGGTCGCACTCGTGGCAGATGGCTCTTGCAAGCAAGCCCTCGCCCTCAAGGTCATAGACCTTACCGTGTCTGTCGGTTGCCCTTACCGTTACGCGCATAGGGCGCTTGGTAATGCCGTATTCACCGGGGTTGGAGAGGCAACCCTCCTCCTCGCGCTGCTCACCGCTGAAGGCTATGATTTTAGGGTTGATAAGCTCGTAAACCTTGCCCTCTTCTACTTCTATAACCGCAATTCTGCGTAAAACGCCAACCTGAGGCGCGGCAAGACCGCAGCCGCCTGCGTCACGCATCGTTTCTATCATATCGTCGATAAGCGTACGTATTCTTGGTGTTATTTCTTCAACGGGGCGGCAAACCTTACGCAAGGTATCCTCCCCGAATTTTACAATTTTGATTTTTGCCATTTTCCTGTCCTTTTATATTAAATCGAAAGTGGGTTAAGGTCGACTGTAAGCGTAACGCCGCGCTTTGGCGCAAAGGCCAGCAAAAGCTCGTGAAACAGCTTACGGCTCGCTACACTCAGCCTGCATTTAACCACCATTCTCATTCTGTACTTTTCGTTAATTTTATATACCTGAGCCTCAAACGGGCCGAATACCACGAAGGGTAAGCCGCTGTACTCGCCCTTAAGCTTGCTTATTACAAGCTCTGAAAGCTCTGCCGCCTCCTTTGCAAGCTCTGCCTCGTTCTCACCCGTGAGGGTCAGCTGAACCAAGTCGCAAAAGGGTGGGTATGAGAGCTCTTCTCTTATTGCAATCTCGCCCTCGTAAAAGCTCTCGTAATCCTGCTTGCAGGCAAGCCTAACGACCTCGTTTGCAGGTGCGTAGGTTTGTATTACGGCAACACCGCCCTCCTTTGCCCTGCCCGCTCTGCCTATAACCTGGGTCAAAAGCGAGAAGGTGCGCTCGGAAGCGCGGAAATCACTGAGATACAGCGAGGTATCTGCAAGAGCAACACCGACGAGTGTGACGCGCGGGAAATCGTGCCCCTTTGCCACCATCTGCGTGCCGAGCAAAATATCAGACGTGCCCGAGCGGAACTCGTCAAGCATTCTGTCATAGGCAAGCTTACCCGTGGCGGTATCTCTATCCATTCGCATAACCGAAAGGCCGTCAAGATATTTACCAATCTCACCCTCCAGCTTTTGTGTGCCGAAGCCGAGAAAGGAAAGCTTATCCTCACCGCACGAGGGGCAGGTTTTTGGGGTTGGCTCTCTGTAGCCGCAAAGATGGCACAAAAGCTTACCGCCCTCTTTATCCGTATGATAGGTGAGCGACACCGAGCAGTGCGGGCAGGTGATTACATCACCGCAACACTTACAGCTTATCTGACTGCTGTAGCCGCGGCGGTTTAAAAAGAGTATTGCCTGCTCGCCCCTCTCCTTAACCGCAATTAAGGATTTATATAGCCTGTCGCTTATAGGCGAGGTGTTACCTCTTCTTAGCTCCTCACGCATATCAACCACTATTGCACGAGGCAGGCCTATGCCGCCGTAGCGCTCGCGCAGGGGTATCATTGTATAGGTGCCGCGCTTTGCCTTATAAAAGCTCTCAAGCGACGGAGTAGCCGAGGCAAGAATACACAGCGCCGAGTGGCATTTACACCTGTATGCCGCGATATCGCGCGCGTGATATTTAGGGTCACTCTCCGATTTATAGGTATGCTCGTGCTCCTCGTCTATGACTATAAGCCCTATGTTTGAAAGAGGTGCAAAAATAGCCGAGCGTGTACCGATAACGAGGTCAACGTCCCCCCGCTTTATTCTGCGCCACGCGTCAAGCCGCTCGCCCTGCGAGAGTGCAGAATGGATAACCGCAACGCGCTCACCGTATCTTTTGCAGAATATACTCACGGTTTGCGGTGTTAAGGCAATCTCGGGCACAAGCATAATAACCGTTTTTTTGTCGGCAATCACGCGGTCGATAGCCTTTAGTATAACCTTGGTTTTACCCGAGCCGGTAACGCCGAAGAGCAAGCCCGCCTTTGCAGTGCCTGCCGCATAAAGCTCCATAGCCGTGTTGTATGCGCGTGTTTGCGCCTCGCTGAGAATAATCTCACTCGTATCGCGCTCACGTGCGTAGCGCTCGTACGGATTCCTTATGCTCTCGGTCGCGCTGAGGGTAATAACCCCTTTATCTGCAAGGGCGCGTATGTGCGAAGAATCAACACCGGGCAGCTCGCGCACAACCTCATAGTCTGCCTCGCCTATATCCGAGAGGAAGCGCACGACAGAGCGCTGACCCTCACTGCGTAAAGCCCCCTTACCGGTCGATAAAAGCAGAGTACAAGCCGCCTCACGCGAGATATTCAAAACGCATCTTTTTTTAAGGCTTATATTAAGATTTTCCGAAAAAGCACCCGGCGGCAAAACCGCACGCACTGCCTCGCCAAAGGTACAAAGGGTATACTCCTTCATAAACAGGCACAGGCCGAGCATCTCCTCATTCAGCCAAAGCTCGGGATGCACGGTGCTATGCACCGTTTTAAGCTTGGTATCGGAAAGACCTTCACCGGGTGTATAAAGCTCGGCTACAACGCCGATACGCAATTTATCAGCCTTGCCGAAGGGCACCTTCACAATGCTTCCGCGGCACAGACCCGGGATAGGTGCGTAGTCAAACGGGCGGTCTACGTGATACGGAGTATCGAGAATATAAATTTTCGCAACCAACCGTATCACCTCCCAAGTTGAATTTTAAATCAGTCCTCTGCCTTGCGAACCATTCTGAATTCGCCGTCCTTAATCTTTGCTATTGCGATTTTAACCGCCTTCTGGTCCTTGTACTCAGGGTCTATAAGAGCGGCAAGAGTCTTGTCTGTTTCATGATTTTCAATCATTTTCTGTGCGCGTGCTCTCATTTCAACGTACTTGTCCGTAACAACGCGTGCGCCCTTTGCAACGCCCACTACAAGCTCGTAGCGATTGAACTTACCGCCTGTTAATTCGTCAATTGTTGGGTAAATCATTTTTCTATCCTCACTTAAATTTTGTGTAAAGTTATTCTTCCTCGGGGTCAACTGCCTCTGCGGTATCGTCAACGAGGCGGTTTGTAATCGTTTCGGTCTGTATTGCCGAGAGAATTACGTGGTCGGAGTCTGTTATTATAACCGAGCGGGTTCTTCTGCCGCACGAAACGTCTATAACCCTGCCGTCGTCCCTGGCGTCCTGCACGAGCCTTTTAACCGGTGCGGAGTCAGGACAGGTAATAGCAACTATTCTGCCTGCCGACACCATATTTCCAAAGCCGATATTTATAAATTTCATTTCTCTTCCCCTTACTCGATATTCTGAACCTGTTCTCTTATCTTTTCAAGCTCACCCTTCATATCCACGACGATGTGCGCGATACGGGCGTTATTTGCCTTTGAGCCTATGGTATTGGTTTCACGGTTCAATTCCTGCATAAGAAAATCAAGCTTTCTGCCCGAGGGCTCCTTTGCCCTAGCGATATCGTAAAACGCGCCAAAGTGCGAGCGCAGGCGCACGAGCTCCTCGTCTATGGCAATCTTATCTGCCCATATAGCACATTCGGTAAGCAGGCGGTTTTCGTCTATTTCTACCGAATTATCCTCAAGAATTGCACGGAGCTTAGCCTCCATTTTATCACGGTAGCCGACTGTATCGGACAGCGAGATTTGTTCAACCTCGTCGGCAAGCGCGCGTACGCGCTCAATTTTAGCCGAGATATCGGCAAACGCCTTTTCGCCCTCCTTTTGCCTCATATCCGTGTAATCGGCAATTGCAATATCAAGCGCTACCTTCAGCTTTTCCCACTCTGCCTCAAGGTCAACCTCGGCACGCTCGGTGCGAAACAGGTCCTGATTGCGAGCAACAGACATAACGCTTATATCGTCGCGAAGTGCAAAGCCGTCGCGCAGCTCGCAAAGCGCCTTGATATACGCCTCGGCAAGACCTGAGTCAAGCGTTACCACAGCACCCTCCGTCGACCTCTCGGAAACTGTAATATAAACGTCAACCTTAGCACGCGCTACGGCATTTTTCTGAACGTAATTCTTTACCCTCTCTTCAAGAAAGGAATAGGCGCGCGGCATTTTAACGTTACAGTCAAAGAACCTTGAGTTTACACTCTTAATTTCAACCGTAAGCGTTTTTACCTCATTTTCAAATCTGCCTCTGCCAAAGGCAGTCATACTCTTAATCATTCGGCTCTGTCTCCTTTTGCACCGACGCGCTTACGCGGCTTTTTGCTGAGCAGCTTTATCTCGTTCATAAACGAGTCTATATCCTGGAACTCACGGTACACCGATGCAAAGCGTATGTAGGAAACGATATCTATCTCCTTAAGCCTTGCAAGAACAAGCTCGCCTATCTCCTGCGAGGTTATCTCGGAAACGAGTGAATTCTGCAGCTCTGTTTCTATATCCCTAGCCACCTCTTCTGCGCTGACGGGCCTTTTCTGGCAGGCACGCTCTATACCCAGGCGAAGCTTATGACTGTCAAAAAACTCGCGCCTGCCGTCACGCTTAACAACGGCTATCGGCACTGTATCTACTACCTCATAGGTGGTAAAGCGCTTGCCGCAAAACGGACACTCACGGCGGCGTTTAATGCTCGTACCATCCTCTACGGGGCGTGAGTCAAGCACTCGCGAATCCCCCTTATTACAAACCGGACACTTCATTGTTTTTGCCTTTCGTGCATAATAATTATTAAATATTATATCACAAGCGCGAGCAAAAGTAAAGAAAAATTTAAAATAAAATAAAAAACCCCGGGTACAAGACCCGAGGTTAAAGTCACATATTGAGGTAAATGGTGAAATATATACCCAGCCACTGCACTATCGCCCCGGCAAGAACGAAGAAGTGCCAGATAAAGTGTGCTACCTTACCCTTTAATGCAAAGGGTATTATACCGAGCGAGTAAATCACACCGCCGCCGAGAATGTAAAAGAGAAATCCGAAGTCCCCCGCGACAATCATTTTCGGCATAAAAATCACACCGACCCAGCCGAGCAAAACGTAAAGCGGAATGTGTACCCACCTGAGCCGCGTTGGACCGAAAACACCCACGAGGGTCACCCCCGTGGCAATTATAACCCACTGGATAATGAGAAAGACAAGGCCGAATACACCGCCGACGTAGCAAAGGAGAATGGGTGCAAAGGTAGCACCTATAAGAATGTATATTGACGAGTAGTCAAAGCGTCTGAAAAGTCTTTTCACACGTGAGCCCAGCGGAAAGGAATGGTATAGGCAGCTCATAGTGAACATCGTAACAAGACCAAACGAGTAGATACCGGCACCCACGTACTCGCGCACACCCTCTGAATGCATACACATAAATACGAGTGCCACAGCCGCCAGCACAGCACCTACACAGTGGGTAACAGAATTGCCTATCTCTTCAAGAGGCGCGCGCTTTGGCGGGTTTTGCGGTGCTTTGCCGCTCTTCTCTTCCGTGCATTTATCAAGCTCGCGGTAAAGATTGCTTTTTAGTTCGTCCTTCTGTGTTTTATATCCGTCCCTTAGGGCCTTTTTTTCTGTCTTGTAGTTTTCTTTTAGCTCGCTTTTCTTCATTTTAAACCTATCCTAAAGTATTAAAAAAACCGCCGAATATACTACTTTTATGCAGTGATAAACGGCGGTGTTTTTACACGGGTATGTACTTAAGATTAAAATGTTAACCTTTGTTTACAAATTAACCGAGGAGCTTTTCTACGCAGGCTCTGATGCGGTCGCACTTGCAGTTAGCGAAAAAATACTCACGGAAGTTCTTGCCGCCGAGTGCGCCGAGAACAAGCTCGCGGTCAAGGTTTTCAAGAATGTAAACCATATCGGTGTGTGTAACCTTCTTAACCTCGTCAAGAATCTTCTTGTTTCTCTGCTCGGGAACGGCTCTCTCACGGGGATAGCCAAGGCCCCACTCGGAAACGAAAAGCTTCTCAAAAACGTACTGAAGGTTCAACTCACAGCCCCAGCCCCAGCCCTTTGCAAAGGGCATAGCGATAGCGTTACCGTTATTAACCTGAGTAAACTGATATGCGTCAGTAGGGTCAACCACGTGACCGCAAAGAACGCCGGGGAATGAGTTGCAGGCAAGCATTGCGCCCTCACCCGTGCCGCAGCCCGTAATTACAAGGTCGCATGCGCCCGAGTTAAGAAGAACGGCGGAGAGAATACCAATCTGAACGTAGGTAAGCTGCTCCTTATCCTCAGCGGAATACATACCGTAGTTGTAAACCTCGTGACCGAGGGGCTCTACAACCTTCTTAAGAGTATCGCAGATAAGCGCGTTTTTAGCCGCCTGGCTATTCTCGTTGATAAGTGCAATTTTCATTTTGTTTATCCTTTTCTGTTTTTAATTTTTAATTACGGAGTAAGTCTGTTGGGTCCTCTGAAGAGGAACTGTGTTTCCTTAATCGACGTGCCGAGGAAGAGCATCGTAACACGGTCAATGCCGATACCGAAGCCGCCGTGAGGGGGACAGCCGTACTTGAAGAACTCAAGATAGAACTTAACGTCCTCTGCAAGCCCCTTCTCCTCTGCCTGAGCGCGAAGAACGTCATATCTATGCTCACGCTGAGCACCGGTAGTAATTTCCACGCCGCGCCAGATAAGGTCGTAGCCCTGGGGAACACCGTTTTCGTCCCTCATATGATAGAACGCACGGTCCTTTGCCGCATAATCGGTAACGAAAAGAAACTCGTGGTCAAACATATCGCGCGCGAGCTGCTTAGTCATTCTCTCAGCCTCTGTGGTGAGGTCGCCCTTAAGCTCGTCGGGCACCTTGTATCCGTAGCGAGATTCAAGCTCACTGTAAACGTCGGCAAGCTTCATTCTCGGGAAAGGAAGCGCGGGAACCTCAAGCTCAAGGCCGTAAAGCTCCTTAATCTCGTCACCGTGTGCCTCTTTTACCTTACCGAGCGCGTATGCGAGCAGCTCCTCCTCCATCTTCATAACGTCCTCAAAGCTCTCGATGTACGAAAACTCAAGGTCAAAGCCTGTAAATCCGGTCGCGTGCTTGTTGGTATATGACTTCTCTGCTCTGAATACGGGGCCTGTTTCAAATATTCGCTCAAGACCCGATGCCATAGCCATCTGCTTATAAAACTGCGGTGACTGAGCAAGATAAGCCTTGGTATCAAAGTATTTTACCTCAAATACGTCAGAGCCCGACTCGCTTGCCGCGGCAATAAGCTTGGGAGTATGAATTTCAACGAAATTACGTGCAACGAGAAACTCACGCATAGCGGCCGTAAGAGTTGTCTGCAGCTGCAAAAGCAGGTGATTCTTCTCACGGCGCAGGTCAATCCATCTGTAATCCATTCTTACGTCAATGTCGGAATCGTCCTTAATCGGCAAAGCCTCGGCAACAGACTCAATCTTCATAGAGGTAGGATACATCTCCTTACCGCCGAGCTTAACGTACTCTGAAAGCACAACCTCACCCTCAAAGCTGACTACCGAATTTATGGTAAGCTTATCGAGCATTTCACAAAGCTCGGGGTGCTCCTCTTTAATAACGGTAACCTGCAGCTTGCCTGTAACGTCGCGCACAACGATAAAGGCCATATTCTTTTTGTTACGAAAGTTCTCAACAAAGCCCTGCACCTTGCAAATGCCGGGTGTTACGTCTTTTATATATGTTCTCTCCATTTTATACCTTCCTCGGTTATATATAGCTTACCCGTATATTATAGCTTTAATTTTTATAAAAGTCAAGTGCGGCAAATCAAATAAACCCAAAAAAGTCCTGAAAAATCCAGAAAATCCTTGGGTTTTTACCGTGATAATCTTTATTTTGTTATATTTTGACCTTAAAAACCGTAATTTTTACTTTTTTACTTAAAAACCGCATTTATCTAAGCCGTAATGTTTATTTTCTACCATTTTTAATACAAATTCGCTATAAAGGCTTAAAAAAAATTTAAAGCGTTATTATATTAAATCGTCTGGTCCGATATACAAATCGCGCCTTTCCTCTTCCGTAAGCTCCTCGATATCCTTGCCCATACGCATAGCGGTCCAAGCTCTGTTAGGTACGGGCGGATTGAATGCGGGCAATGCAATTTTAGGTGAATTGATGCCTGCCGTGCTATCGGTACTCTCAGGTCTGCCCTCAAGAATAGGTATGCTTCCCTTAGCGTTTTTATTCACGTTTTTATCCATTTTTATCTCCTTTGTGGATGTTTCCACACAGGTATCTTTTGCAAAAATAAAGATAATATACGAAAAGAAAGCACGGCGACTGAGGAAAGAGCGGTAGAATAAAAATTATAATTAAAAAGAGGAAAACCGCAGGTTTTAAACCTCAGCTTTCCTCTATGTTAGTGTATGTTATGTGCTTTGTGTTTACAACACAATATTTTTTATTCGGTTACACCCAAATACCTAAGTCAGAAACAAGTCAGATTATTTGAAGTACCTAACCATTGATTTAAACATCTTAATATCATACTCTCCGTAAACGTTGCGATACAGACCGTTGTCAATACGCTCTGAGTGACCCATCTTACCTATGACTCTGCCGTCGGGTGAGGTGATACCCTCAATTGCAAGGGTTGAGCCGTTGGGGTTAAAGTCAATATCGTAGGTTGCGTTACCGTCAAGGTCTACGTACTGCGTTGCAATCTGACCGCCTGCTATAAGCTCACGGACTGCCGCATCAGATGCGTAGAATTTACCCTCGCCGTGAGAGATAGGCACGTTAACTATTTCTCCCACCTCGCAGAGTGAAAGCCAGGGCGACATATTTGACGCTACTCTGGTTCTTACAATCTTTGACTGATGCCTTGCGATGTTGTTAAAGGTAAGAGTCGGGCAATTCTCGTCTGTATCAATAATCTTGCCGTAAGGAACAAGTCCGAGCTTTACGAGCGCCTGGAAGCCGTTGCAGATACCGCACATAAGTCCGTCGCGTTTATCTAAGAGCTCACCGACAGCACTCTTAACGGCATCACCGCGGAAGAATGCGGTAATAAATTTGCCTGAGCCGTCGGGCTCGTCACCGCCTGAGAAGCCGCCCGGAATAAAGATGGCCTGCGATTTCGTGATTTTTTCAGCAAAGCTCTCGGCACTTCTCTTAATACCCTCACGGGTAAGGTTGTTGATTACGAATATATCAGCCTCAGCACCTGCCGCGCGTACTGCCTTTGCAGAATCGTATTCACAGTTAGTACCGGGGAATACGGGAATAAGCACGGTGGGCTTTGCCGCCTTAATATGAGCCGAGCGATTTTGTATCGCCTTATAGCTTACCGTTTCGGGCTTGCCGTCGGGGCTCATTATATTGCAGGGGTAAACGCTCTCAAGCTTATCCTCATACGCACGCTCGATAACCGACGCGCAAACAGTGTCACTGCCGTAGGTAAAGCGGCCGTCGTCTGTTACGGTACCAATCGGCTTACCAATATTCTCGCCCTGTGCAAGTTCAAGGATAAACGAGCCGTAATTATAGCCGAAAATATCGGAAAGAGTGAGGGACGTGTCAAATTTAAAGCCAAATCCGTTACCCATAGCCATCTTTGCCACAGCCTCAGCCACACCGCCTATTGTGGGGGTATAAGCAGATAAAACCTTACCCTCGCGCATAAGAGATGTAACCTTATTAAAGGTTTCTACAAGCGAGTCTGTATCTGGCAGTCCTGCCGCTGTGTACTTTGGTGTGAGCATTACAACAGCCGAGCCTGCGCGCTTAAATTCAGGCGAGATAACGTTATCAATTTTATCAGTAGTAACCGCAAAGGAAATAAGCGTAGGCGGAACGTCAAGGCTCTCAAAGCTGCCCGACATAGAGTCCTTACCGCCTATAGCGGCAACGCCAAGCTCCATCTGCGCACGGAACGCACCGAGAAGAGCTGACAAGGGCTTGCCCCATCTGTTCTTATCCTTAAGAGGTTTTTCAAAATACTCCTGGAAGGTGAGGTAGGTATCCTCAAAGGACGCACCCGTTGCAATAAGCTTAGCACAGGACTCAACTACCGCAAGATAAGCACCGTGATACGGGCTCTTCTCGGATATTTGAGGGTTATAGCCCCACGACATAAAGGAAACCGTGTCGGTGTGACCCTTTTCAACCGATATTTTATGTACCATTGACTGTATAGGCGTGCGCTGATACTTACCGCCAAAGGGCATAAGAACAGTGCCTGCACCAATCGTGCTGTCAAATCTCTCGGAAAGGCCGCGCTTTGAACAGGAGTTAAGGTCTGACATAAGCGACTCAAGACCCCGGCTGAAGCTCTCGGGTATTTTTTTATCAAAGCACTCCTTACCCTTAGCAGCAATTTCAATATGCTTTTCTGCACCGTTTGAGTTAAGGAACTCACGGCTGATGTCGCATATAATCTTGCCGTTCCAGGTCATAGTAAGCCTTGGGTCTGCCTTAACGCGTGCAACAACCGTTGCTTCAAGGTTCTCGCTCTCGGCAAGAGCCAAAAATCTATCCTTATCCTTTGCCTCAACTACTACGGCCATTCTCTCCTGCGACTCACTTATAGCAAGCTCTGTGCCGTCAAGACCCTCATATTTCTTAGGTACTGCGTTAAGGTCAATATCAAGTCCGTCTGCAAGCTCACCGATAGCAACGGAAACACCGCCTGCGCCAAAATCGTTACAGCGCTTTATCATAAGAGATGCCTCGGGATTTCTGAAGAGCCTCTGAAGCTTTCTTTCCTCGGGTGCGTTACCCTTTTGCACCTCGGCACCGCAGTTTTCAAGCGATTTTAGGTTATGGGATTTAGACGAGCCTGTAGCACCGCCGCAGCCGTCCCTGCCCGTTCTGCCGCCAAGAAGAATAACGAGGTCACCGTCCTCAGGTCTTTCTCTGCGTACGTTACATTCGGGGGCGGCGGCAATTACTGCGCCAACCTCCATATGCTTTGCGGCGTAGCCGTCGTGATAAATCTCGTCAACTATACCCGTTGCAAGACCAATCTGGTTGCCGTAAGAGGAATATCCCGCAGCCGCTGTTGTAACAATCTTTCTCTGCGGCAGCTTGCCCTCAAGCGTCTGGTCGAGGGGCTTTAATGGGTCAGCGGCACCTGTAAGCCTCATAGCTCCGTAAACGTATGAACGGCCCGAAAGCGGGTCACGTATTGCACCGCCTATACAGGTTGCCGCACCGCCAAAGGGCTCAATCTCCGTCGGGTGGTTATGAGTTTCATTCTTGAAGAGCAAAAGCCAAGGCTCGTCCTTACCGTCAACGCTTACGGTGATTTTAACCGTGCAGGCGTTTATCTCCTCTGACTCGTCAAGCTTATCAAGCTTACCCTGACGCTTTAGACACTTAGCCGCAAGCGTACCTATATCCATAAGATTTACAGGCTTTTTCCTGCCGATAGACTCTCTTGCCGCAAGGTATTCCTTATAAGCCGCCTCAATCTCGGGGTCGTCAAAGCTTACCTTATCAATAGTAGTATTAAACGTAGTGTGGCGGCAGTGGTCTGACCAATAGGTATCTATCATTTTTATCTCTGTAACGGTGGGCTCGCGACCCTCGCTTACAAAGTAATCCTGGCAGAATTTTATATCGTCTGTATCCATAGCAAGACCCATATCGCGAACGAGCGCGTCAAGCCCTGCCCTATCAAGCGAGATAAAGCCCGAAAGCACTGCAACCTCACTGGGCACTGTATACTCCTGCTTGAGAGTTGCAGGCAACCCGAGAGATGCCTCACGCGACTCAACGGGGTTGATTACATGCTTTTTAATTCTATTTATCTCAGCCTCTGTCGGATTGCCGTAAAGCATATACACGCGTGCCGAAGCAACTGTAGGCTTATCACCCTGCGATATAAGCTGAATGCACTGTGCCGCAGAATCTGCGCGCTGGTCAAACTGACCCGGTAAAAACTCGGTTGCAAACACTGTTGCCCCGTCATTTTCAAGCGAGGTGTAGGTGTTATCAAGCTGGGGCTCGCTGAAAACGGTGCTGACCGCATAGTCAAACAGCCCCTTGTCTATATTCTCGGCATCGTAGCGGTTAATAACTCTTACTCTATCTACCGAGTTAATACCGAGAAAGGTTGAAATTTCGGATTTAAGCGCTCTTGCCTCGTTATCAAGGCCTGCCTTTTTCTCAACAAATATACGGTAAACCATATCAGTTTCCTTTCAGCGCCATAAGGGCGCGCTTGCCAATATCGTGTCTGTAATATGCATTTTCAAAGCTGACCTTTTCTACTCTCTCATAGGCGAGTGCAACAGCACCCTCAAGAGTATCTGCCACGGCAGTAACACCAAGCACTCTGCCGCCTGCGGTAAGGAGCCTGTCACCGTCAGCCTTAGCACCCGCAACGTAAACCGCGTGCTTTACTTCCTCTGCCATTTTAATTTCAAAGCCGCTCTTATAAGCCTCGGGATAGCCCTCGGACGCCATAATTACACAAGCGCAGGCGCCATCCTTGAACTTAACCTCACAAGAATCAAGCGTTCCGCTTGTACAAGCCTGCATTACCTCTAAGAGGTCACTTTCAAGCAGCGGCAGAACAACCTGCGTTTCGGGGTCGCCAAAGCGGCAGTTGTACTCTATTACACGTGGCCCGTCAGGAGTCAGCATAAGGCCGAAATAAAGACAGCCGCGGAATTCTCTACCCTCGTTTTTCATAGCACGGATAGTAGGTAGGAATATCGTTTCCATACACTCGTCAGCTATTTCCTTAGTGTAGTAGGGGTTGGGTGCAACAGTACCCATACCGCCCGTGTTAAGACCCTCGTCACCGTCGTGCGCGCGCTTGTGGTCCATTGAAGAAATCATTGGCTTGACGGTCGTGCCGTCTGTAAACGCAAGCACTGAAACCTCGGGGCCTGTTAAAAACTCCTCAACTACAATACGGCTGCCGCTTTTGCCAAACTTACCGTCCTCCATCATACTCTTGGCGGCAAGCAACGCCTCCTCGCGGCTCTCGGCAATCACAACACCCTTACCGAGTGCAAGACCGTCTGCCTTAATTACCGTAGGTATCGGTGCCGTTTGCAGGTACTTGTATGCATCATTGGCATTATCGAACACCTCGTATGACGCGGTGGGTATGCCGTACTTTTTCATAAGCCCCTTTGAGAATACCTTACTGCCCTCGATAATTGCCGCATCTGCACGCGGGCCAAAGCAGGGCACGCCAATCTCGGTCAGCCTGTCAACACAGCCGAGCACAAGCGGGTCGTCGGGCGCGACTACTGCATAGTCGATTTTGTTATCCCTTGCAAATTCTACTATTTTTTCTATTTCCTTTGCGCCTATCGGCACAAGAATTGCATCGTCCTGCATACCGCCGTTGCCGGGCAAGGCGTATATACACTCAACGCTTTTATTTTCCTTAAGCTTTTTTATGATGGCGTGCTCTCTGCCGCCACCGCCTACAACCATTATCCTCATAATCTGCTCCGATAATAAATCAGTGGTGGAAAAGACGCATACCGGTAAACGACATAACTATGCCGTACTTATTACAGGTATCAATAACGATGTCGTCACGCACCGAGCCGCCGGGCTCTGCTATATAAGACACACCGCTCTTCTTAGCTCTCTCAATATTATCGCCAAACGGGAAAAATGCATCAGAGCCGAGCGACACACCCTCTATAGTATCAAGGTATGCGCGCGCTTCCTCGGCCGTAAGGGGCTCGGGGCGCTCTGTGAAATACTTCTGCCAGTTGCCCTCGGCGCAAACGTCCTCTTCATTCTTGCTTATATATCCGTCGATTACGTTATCTCTGTCAGGACGGGAGAGTGTGGGCAGGAAGGGCAAGTCAAGCACCTTTTTATATCTGCGAAGATGCCACGTATCAGCCTTAGTGCCTGCAAGACGGGTACAGTGAATTCTCGACTGCTGACCTGCGCCGACACCGATTGCCTGACCGTCGTATGCAAAGCATACCGAGTTTGACTGAGTGTACTTAAGCGTAATAAGTGCTATCGTAAGGTCGCGCACAGCCTCGGGGGTGAGATTTTTATTCTCGGTAACTATATTTGCAAAAAGCTCGGGGTTTATCTCAAAATTATTTCTTCCCTGCTCAAAGGTAATACCGAACACCTCCTTGTGCTCGATAGGTGCGGGAATATAATTTTCGTCTATTTTAACGATATTGTAGTTGCCCTTTTTCTTGGTCTTAAGAATTTCAAGAGCCTCGTCGGTATAGCCGGGAGCTATAATACCGTCGGAGATTTCGCGCTTGATAATCTTAGCCGTGGTAGCATCGCAGACGTCAGAAAGTGCAATCCAGTCACCGAAGGAGGACATTCTGTCAGTTCCTCTTGCTCTGGCATATGCGCAGGCAAGGGGTGAGTCGTCAAGACCCTCAATGTCGTCAACAAAGCAAGCGCGCTTAAGCTCGTCTGAAAGCTTAACTCCAACAGCCGCAGAGGTAGGGCTTACGTGCTTAAACGAGGTAGCACTCGGCATACCCGTAGCCGCCTTAAGCTCCTTTACGAGCTGCCAGGAATTGAAGGCATCAAGGAAATTTATGTATCCGGGTCTGCCCGAAAGAATTTCAATGGGCAATTCAGTACCGTCAGCCATATATATCTTAGACGGCTTTTGGTTGGGGTTGCATCCGTATTTAAGCTCAAATTCCTTCATTTTACACCTCACGCGTTTTTATTTATTATTCTGGTATCAATCTCTCCGCTTTCAATATCAATGTACCTTACGAAAAGCGAAACCTTATTATCAGAGTTAAGATTATTCCATACAAGCTCTGTAAGCCCGTCTATATCAAGGTCGGGCAGAATGAGAGTTTTAGGCTCACCCTCAAAGGACGGCAACGGAGAGCCGTCACAGTTATAAGTATGTATAAACTTCAAAAAGCCTGCCTTGGGGCTTGAATATGCGTAAGTAAAGCGCTCGCAGGACGAGGGGTCGCCCTCAGCACTTTTAAGAATGGACATAGCAAAATTCATTCCCTCGCGCTCTCTGTGTATAATGCCAGAGATACGGGGGGTGAAGTTGGGTGCATCGTCCTCAAACTCACGGACTCTCAGCGCCTGCTCAAAGGTGAGCTGCTTATCCATAAGCTCATAGATAGTATCGGTCTGGTCGCCGTTTGTAACTATGGTCTTATTGCCGAGTGTGCGCACGGGATAATAAATTATAAGGTGCGGGTCGGTCATTTTAGATTCGTCATACGCCTTTGTTCTCATAGCGTCGCCCTCAGCTACGAAAACGCGGTTACGGCTGTTTACGCTTCTGCCCATTATGAAATACACTGCAACAGCTTTTTTGCCGTCGGCACTCTTACCGAGCATTATTCCTCTGCCGTGGTAAGAAAGAGAGTTAAGCTCATTTTCAATAGTCAAAACCTTCATTTTTATCTCCTTATATAGACCTTGCCGTCGGCAACCGTCAGCCTGTCCTCACAAAACAGCCTTACCGCCTCGGGCAGTATTTTCCATTCCGCCTCTTTCATTATCCGCTCCTGCAGACTCTCGGGGGTATCGTTATCCAAGACCTCTACCGCCTTTTGCAAAACAATCGGCCCTGCATCACACTCGGGTGTGACTATATGCACGGTTGCGCCCGAAAGCTTAACGCCCTTACTGAGAGCTGCCTCGTGCACCCGAAGTCCGTAATAGCCTTTACCGCAAAACGAGGGGATAAGCGCGGGGTGAACGTTCAAAATCCTGTTCGGGAATTTCTCGTAAACCTGCTCGTCAACGATGGTAAGAAAGCCCGCCAAAACAACGAGGTCGATACCTGCCCCGACAAGCAAATCCGCAAGTGCGCGGGAATAGTCACTGACACTCTCATAGTCGCGTCTTGCCAGTACAACGTTCTCAATGCCTGCATTCGCGGCGCGCTCAAGCGCATAAACACCCGGCTTTGAGGCAACAACAAGCGTTATTTTACCGCCGCCGAGCTCTCCTCTTTTCTCGCAGTCTATAAGCGCCTGCAAATTCGTACCGCCGCCCGATACGAGCACGGCAATCTTCTTTTTCTGCTTATCCATCAGCAAAACTCCACGCCCGAGCCCTTTACAATCTCGCCGATAACGTAAGCCTCTTCACCGCACTCGGTAAGAATTTCAAGTGCGCGCTCAACATTCTCGGGTGCCACGGTAATGCTCATACCGACACCCATATTATAGCTGTTATACATATCCCTCTCGGGTACGTCACCGCGGCTTGCGATAAGGTCGAATATGGGAAGTACGCGAACGGCACTCTTATTTATCTTAGCACCGAGGCCGTCGGGAATTGAACGCGGAATATTCTCATAAAATCCGCCGCCCGTAATATGGCTGATGCCCTTTACCTCTATTTCGGAGAGGAGCTTAAGAACGCTCTTTACGTAAATTTTGGTAGGTGTCAAAAGCGTGTCTGCTATAGTCTTTCCGCCAAGCTCAGCACAGGGCTGATAAAGCTCGGTCGGGTTGTTATCAATATCAAAAACGCGGCGCACGAGAGAAAAGCCGTTTGAATGGACACCGCTTGATGTAAGCGCAATAAGCACGTCACCCTCACGCGTCTTTGCGTTATCAATCATTTTCTTTTTATCAACTATACCTACGGCAAAGCCTGCAAGGTCGTAATCCTCTTTAGGCATAAGGCCGGGGTGCTCAGCAGTTTCACCGCCTATAAGTGCCGCGCCCGACTGTACACAGCCCTCGGCAACTCCGCCTACGATTGATGCAATCTTCTCGGGATAGTTCTTGCCGCAAGCAATATAGTCAAGGAAAAAGAGAGGCTTTGCGCCACAGCAGATAATGTCGTTAACGCACATAGCAACCGCATCAATGCCTATAGTATCGTGCTTGTCCATAAGAATAGCGAGCTTTACCTTAGTGCCGCAGCCGTCTGTACCCGATACGAGCACGGGCTCCTCCATACCTGCAAGGTCAAGCGCAAAAGCGCCGCCGAAGCCGCCGATATCCTTATCAGCGCCCTTTGTAACAGTTCTTGCTATATGCGATTTCATAAGCTCAACCGCACGGTAGCCGGCAGTAATATCCACGCCTGCCTTTGCATAGCTTTCACTTCTCGAATTTTTCACGTCACTTCTCACTTTCAGATATTTTCTTATCAAATTTATTATCGTTTTTTACGGGGATTTCGGTAGGATATTTGCCGTCAAAGCAAGCCTTGCAATAGCCCGTGCATTTGCCTGATTTACCAAGCAGGTCTACGTCCTCAAGCCTTAAATAGCCGAGGGAGTCTGCACCGAGTATGCTTGCAATCTCCTCTGTTGTGTGGTGGTTTGCAATAAGCGACTCCTTAGAGTCAATATCCGTGCCGTAGTAGCAGGGATTTAAGAACTGCGGTGCGCTTGACCTCAAATGCACCTCAAGTGCGCCTGCTGAGCGCAATATTTTTACAAGCCTTGCACTTGTTGTTCCTCTTACGATAGAGTCGTCAACGAGCACGACTCGCTTACCGCGAACGGCGCTTATAACGGGATTTAGCTTTATTTTGACCTTATCCTCGCGCACGTCCTGCCCCGGGGCAATAAATGTTCTGCCTATGTATTTATTCTTTATAAGTCCTATTGCGTAAGGAATTCCCGACTCCTCAGAATATCCGAGAGCGGCATCAAGACCCGAATCCGGCACGCCTACTACAACGTCCGCATCAACCGGGTGCGCCTTTGCAAGCAGAGCGCCGGCTCTTTTTCTTGCCTCTTGAACCGAGCAGCCGGAGATAACAGAATCAGGTCTTGCCGTATAAACGTATTCAAAAACGCAGAGCGCCTCTTTTTCTCGGTTGCAGTGGTCGGTAATTGAATTAACACCGTCCTTGGTAAACACCACAATCTCGCCCGGCATTATTTCACGAACGAAGGATGCGCCAACCGTATCAAGTGCGCAGGACTCGGTAGCAACAACGTACTGCCCGTTCTCGCGAACGCCGTAGCAAAGCGGGTGCATACCCCTCTCGTCCCTTGCCGCAATAAGCTTACGCGGTGACATAATAAGAAGGCTGTAGCCGCCCTTAAGCGAATTCATTGCTCTGTTAACCGCTTCTTCAATTGAGGGCGCATTCAGCCTCTCTCTTGTGATTACGTATGAGATAAGCTCAGCATCCGACGCAGTTCTGAATATCATACCGCACATCTCAAGCTCACGGCGAAGCGCATCTGCGTTAACGAGCCTGCCGTCGGTGGCAAGAGCTAAGCGGCCCTTTACGTGGTTGACGACAATCGGCTCTGCGTTATCGCGCCCCTTTGTACCGAGAGTGCCGTAGCGGCAGTGACCTATTGCCATTGTGCCCTCACCTAAAGATGCGAGCTTTTCCTTATCAAAAACGTCGTTTACAAGACCCGAATCGGTGTGGCCGAAGAACAAGCCGTCGTCATTAACAACGATGCCCGCGCTCTCCTGACCCCTGTGCTGCAGAGCGTAAAGACCGTAATAAACGCTGGACGCAACGTTTGCCTTCTCACTTCCTATAATTCCAAAAACACCCATAGCTACCTCGTTAAGTTATACGTTATACTTTTCTTCTACCGCGCGGTTTTTCGAAAGCACGGTTTCCGTACTTGCCTCGCGCGCCTCTTTAAGCTTAGCGTAAAGCTTTGCATCTGAGAGTGCAAGCATTTGTATTGCGAGTATAGCGGCGTTTGCGGCACCGTCGATAGCCACGGTTGCTACGGGAATGCCCGAGGGCATCTGCACCGTTGACAAAAGCGCGTCAATGCCGCCTGTATTTTTAGAGGAAATCGGAATACCTATAACCGGTAAAACGGTATTTGCCGCAATAGCACCGGCAAGATGCGCCGCCATGCCTGCCGCGGCTATAATAACACCAAAGCCGTGTGCCTTAGCTCCCTTTACGAATTTTGCACATTCGGCAGGTGTTCTGTGGGCGGAATAAACGTGCACCTCATACGGCACACCGTACTCCTTAAGAACGTTAATGCCCTTCTCTACTATCGGAAGGTCGCTGTCACTACCCATAATAACGGCTACTTTTTTCATTTTTCCTCTCCTTTTGTTGTGAAAATAAATAAAGGCAGTCTTAGCCCATAAAGGTAAGACTGCCCAGACGGTCGACATTAAACAGTTTCTGCTCCCTTGCGGTACCCGCTTCCGTCAGTTGCAAAAACCTTTACCGATTATTATTGTAGCATAATATAATATTACTTGTCAAGGCTAAACGCACGCGCGAGAGAAGAAAACTTTGTCAAAATTTAGGGTGTAAATTTAGCATTTTTGACTAAGAGAGCGAAACAAGGTACACCTCGTGCTTGCCTGCACGGAGCACGATGCGCTCACCGAGGGGGATATTCTCTGCCTCGGTTGAAAAGCCGACACCGCGCTCACCGCCCCCGAGAATGCCCAAAATTGAGTATTTTGTGAATGCGTGACCCGAGAGATTTATCTCAACCGTGCCGTCGTAGCCGCGCGTTGCCAAAAGGACGTAGCCGCGCCCCTCGCACTCGGTTGCAAGCGAGTAAAGCTCGTGGCGGTAATCCTCACCGCTTTGCACAATAGAGGCACTACTCACCGAGAGCCTGCCAAATGCCGAGATTACAGAGTAGCCGGCATATGGGTGAAAGCTCTTGCTGTCGTCAAGCGTGTAAAGACCGTTATACCTCGCATACGGGTGTGTATCGGCTATGAAAAGCATATCAATATCCGACTTTGCCGCAGTTATAAGAGAGGCGGCAAGATATGCGGGATATTCGCGCGCGGTCCTGCCATCTGCCATCTTGGTCACTGAAAGATTGAACTCTGAAATTATGCTTTCAGTCTTTTTAAAGCCGTAGTGGTTAAGATACGAGGCCGCGTAATTTGAGTGCAGGGCCAGCTCCTCGGGTGTATCGGCAAGCATTTGCCAGGAAAGAAAATCAAGGGGTGCCGAGGTGGCTTTATTGCTTATGTAGGTAAGAAAATTTTCAAGATACGGAACGTAGCCGCGCTCCTCTTTTGCCGTATCAACGTGGTTAAGACTGCGGAAGCCGCCCGAGAAATATCCGCCGACCTTAATACGCGGCATTTTAGACTTGATGTAGCCGGCGCACACCCTGTAAAGCTCGAAGAACTCCTGCTCGCTGCCGCTAAAGCCGCCTATTCTGTCTGAGGACATAGATATCTCGACGTATTTTATACCCAGCTTATATCCGCCTGCAAAGCCGTTATTGTAATGCGCGATTATGCGCTCTAAAACTCGGGCGTATTTATCGGGTGACACGGGGGGCGTGTTAAATTTATTTATCGCGGTGTGTACACACCCCTCACCTAAGCGCAAAAATATTCCCGCGCCTATCCCGTGTGCCGCTAAAACGAGCTTATCTGCGTTTTTAAAGTTATATGAGAGTGCCATACCCTCGTCAAGAGCAAAATCGGGAAAGACCTCGTGCACGTCTATCACCCCCGTGGGGTACTGTGCACCGTCGGCAACACGGATATAACGTACGCCTGCAGATTTATACTGCTCGCTTAAATCTATTGACAGGTCAAAATCAAAAAGAGGACCGCCCGAGAGTGATGCTATGGGCTTTAATTTACCCATCTTATGCGAAAAGTCAATACTAACCGTGCGCTTTATCATTTTCTCGGGTGTCCTCTCTTGAAGTTCTGTTTTATTTTAACCTTTGTTTTTACTCGGTGAGTCGTACGACCAGCCCTCACCGTTTATTTCGTGCGCTCTGTGCACAGTTACAAATGCATGCTTATCTATTGCGCTGATAATAGCGGTAAACTCTGCGTATTGGCTGACAGCAAACGTAGTTATGAGCATTTTTTTATCCTCGCCCGAGTATCCGCCTTTACATTCAACCACAGTTGAGGTGCGGTCAAGGCGCTTAATGATGGCGCTGTTAATCTCACCATACTTATCCGACACAACGTGTGCGATAAACGCGCTTGACTCACCAATAAACATTTTATCAAGAGAAATCGCACAGATAAATGCGGAAATTATACCAAGCAAGCTCGTAACAAGGTCGCCTATAACGAAAACGCCAAGCACTACGATACCGGCATCAATAAGAAATATCAGTACTGAACTTTTAAAACGGCGTACGTATTTACAAAGAATAAGCGCTATTATATCAACGCCGCCCGTTGAGCCGCCGCCAAGAAAGGTTAACGCACAGCCCGCACCGATAAATGCACCGCCGAAAACGGTAGCGAGTATCAGTGTTATCTCACCGTATTCCGTGTATCTTTCCGAGAGCAGATTAAAAAACCCACCCATAACATCGCTTGATGCTAAATACGAGGCAAGTGAGAGTGCAAATGGATATACGATAGTTGAAACCAACGTTTTCATAGCAAAGGCCTTGCCTAAAAAGATAAGACCCAATAGGAAAAGAATCCAGTTTACAACCGATGCATATACGTCAACGTGCACGCCCGACAGAAAGCCAATAGGCGAGAAGATTCTGGCAAGTATAATACCTATACCCGAAACACCACCCGTAACAAGCTCAAACGGGATTATAAAGAGTCCCGTACCGAATGCCAGAACAAAGGTACCCACTATTACAAGCAGAGTGTTTTTAAGCATTCTCTGCCATGCATTTTTATCTTTTGGAATCAACCCGAAAGTCATATTTCCCCCATATTTTGTTTTTTCCATCTTTTAAACTCTATTTATACTATTATTTTACACTAAAGCCTAAAAAATGTCAAGAACACCTTATGCGGGCACAAAAACATTTTGATATAGATAAAACAAAGTGCTTTGTAAATATTTATTTACATTTGGATATAACTAAAGCACATAAGTATTTAACACGCCACCGCACTTTGGCACTCTATTACGTCTTTAATCAAATAAATCAAATTTTAAGGTTGACTTTTCCCCTGCCTTGTGTTAAAATAGATAGGCAAAAAGCCAAATGGCAATCACCGTGAGCCGCGCGACTATGCGACGACCGCGGAATATAATTAACCCCTTTAGGAGGGGTGATGCACCAGCCTTATGAAACCTACAATTTAATATTTTATACTACTCGCCTGCATAGTTAAATGCGAGCAAGTAAAAACAACTTAGTGTTGTTTTTGCGACGCGAGTCGGTCCAAAGCAACGAGCACGGCAAGACGTCGACTTGCAAAGGCGATGCCGCGCGACTATGCGACGACCGCGGAATATAATAAACCCCTTTAGGAGGGGTGTTGTACATTCTTTATCAAACCTACAATTTAATATTTTATACTACATGCCTGCATAGTTAAATGGATATAATAAACCCCTCCTAAGGGTTAGTTACAGGTTCGATTCCTGTTGCGGGTGCCAAAAAATAAGGTCTGCCCTTGCGGTTGACCTTATTTTTTGTACTCGCCAGAATCGACCTCTTCCGCGAGCGATAGCGAAGCGGAATCAGGTTCGTGGTTCCAGCCTCGCCGTTTCACTGTGGGAAACCTCGCAGGGCGAGGCTGATTCCTGTTGCGCTCTGCCCTTGCGGCACCTACCGTAAAGCAGTTTTATATCAAAGCACAAAAGGGACGAGATTTTCTCACCCCTTTTACACGACATTGCTTGCAAGGTATAGTGTGTTATACTATGTTTTGTTTTCGGATGGTATAAGAATGATGTTTTTGCTTTCGCAAAAGTGATGTTACTCACTTCGTTCGTAATGATGCCGCGCCCGAAGGTCGCGAATGATGTGATGTTTGCCCATTGTGCAAAGGCACAACATCATTGCCGAAGGCTACATCATTAGGCGGAGCCGACATCACTGCCCATAAGGGCAAACATCGTTCGGCGTACCTGCTTTATCGCAGGTCGCCGTTGCGGTTGACCATATATTAAAAACCGAGCTTGGTATGGTTGTTGACTGGAGCCTTGTAGACAAGGGTGACTATCTTTTGGCAATGGAAAGAAGCCCTATTAAGGATATTGAAATCAAGCATCTTCTTAAAAATGCGCTCACCGACAAGGTAAATGACCGTCAAGTTTTTATGAAAGGTATAGATACAAGCTATCATTACGAGGGCTACTGCACCTACAAAACAGAGAATTTAAACAAATAATATCCTTTCATACAAAAACAGCACTTATGCTGGGTTTTAGGCGAATGCCTACTGCTCACCACGCATAAATGCTGTTTTTTTATTTAATTTCTAAGGTCTTAGCTTTTCTTCCGTTGATATATTTAACGAGCGCACCGACTGCCATAATGAGAGCGAAGGCAATCAGATACCAAACGTTGTCTATGCCGTGCCTGATAATGCAGGCCGTGATAATTACGGCTATGCCTGCGAGTGAGGCAGATGGGAGCACAAAGCGGCGGAAGAGGTTTAAATCGCGCTCCTTTACCATCATGCGAATGAGTATCGGCACGTAAAAGGCGTAAATAGTTATAATCGGGAGCTCTGAGGAGTCAAAGCCGTATTTATTAAACATCGGCCAATCGAAAAAACCACCGCCTGCAAAAATGAAATAAACGAACCAAACGGCACACGTAAAGAGAGCAAATACGCTTGAATTGTGTGGCATATTCGTCTTACTATCTATCTGTGAAAATACGGATGGTGCAACGCCCTCACCCCTTGCGGCAAGCGAGTAAAGACCGCGGCAGCAGCCGAGCATAAGGCCGTTAAGAGTACCGAGGCAGGAAATTACGACGAGTATATTGATAATAACCGCCACAGTGCCGCCAAAAAATTTAAATGCAACCGTTGTGCCGCCGCCCGCGATATTTGATATCTCGGTAAGGCCGAGAATACCCGTGTTAAAAAGAGTATATGCCGCGGCAATAATAAGCGTACCGACGAAGAGGGCTATCGGTAAATTGCGCTTTGAGTTTTTAACCTCGGAGTTTATAGAGGTCGCAACAATCCACCCCTCGTATGCGAATATCGAGCCGCAGATTGCGGGGAAAAGACCTACGGAGTCAGGCAAGCTTATCTCTCCCTCTGCCGCCGCAAATGAAAAGTTCTCTATAAGCGTGCCGTTAACAAGGCCGATAACCGTGCCGACAAGTGCAATAAACGCAATCGGTATAAGCTTGATTATGGTAGACGAAATCTGAAATTTACCCGCAAGTCTCGGGGCAATTGTATTAACGAAATATGCAATTATCAGATAAAAGAGTGCAAGGGTTATACATTCGGGGCTGTTGAGCGAGCTGTTCGTAGTATTGATAGCAAAAAGCGGTGCCTCAATATACCCAAAAAGCACGAGAGTATATCTAGCGGAAACCCATGCAAGCACCGAGGTCATAGCGGGATAGTAAATGAGCGACATAAACCAGCCGACAAAATACGCATAGGTTTTGCCGCATGTACCCTCTGCATAATCGACAACGCCGTTAATACGCTCGTACTTAGTTGCCAAAACTCCAAACGCGGTGGCAATTATAACCATTATCACGCCCGAAATTACCCAAGCTAATATACTGTAAAGCGCGTTGCCGCCCGCGGCAAGAATAACACTGCTTGCCTTATAGAAGATACCGGAGCCGATTACTATACCGACTACCATACAAATGGCCATAAACAGGCCGTATTTCTTCTCGAGCTTTTCCATAAACTCTCCTCTAAATCAATAAATTACTGTTATTATCTCTTTGAAAGCAGCTCATATACGTCGTAATATCTCTCACCGAGCATATAAAGCGAGTTTCTCGAAAAATGGAACAGGTCACCGTTACCTAACTCACCGTTGTTGGTCTTAAGCCCCTCTGCGTTGACAAAACCGACGGTGGGAAAGCTCGACACTATGCTCTCTTCTGCCGACATAATAACGCGGGATTTATCCCAGGAATTACGCCAGTCGTCGGTAAAGCCGCCCATTATAAAGGGGCAGATGCCAAAGCGCGCACGGAAATCGTTAAGCATACCCGATAGGTCATTGTAATGCGTGCGCTCCCTCTCTTCGTCTGTAAGGTTAGGACGGAAAATCGCATCGTGCTCACCCTGATGCCAAAGGACTGCCACAAGCCTATTCTCACTATTCATACCGAGGGCAAGGCTGCACATCTCTACCATTCTCTCGTAAAGCACAGACCCTAAACCCCAGTTGCCCTTAGCAAAGCCTGTTGCACCAACGGCACACTGAATTAAAAGCACGCGCCTGTCCGACTCAATATTCTCAAGATACTTACGTGCAAAATACACACCGAGATTGCCGATTTTACCCGAGGTTGAGCATCTCTCCTCGGCAAGGCCTATAAGGTAATCTCTCGGCATAGTTATATTAAAGGTGCCCTTTGTTTTTTCATTTACCACGTAGCCCTGATTATCCGTATCGCGCATAGCGAGTATCATAGGTGTGGGCTTATATTCATTCTCGCAAGGGCCAAGGCCGTACCCCTCAGCATTCGACTGACCTGCGAGCACTATTATATCTAGCTTACCTGAGAAAGTATTGAGAAGCATACTACCCCCATAACTGATTTTTTTTAGACTACTTAATTATACAACTTTCTGTAACGTAATGCAACAAAATATTTTTTATTTTTAAGTTTATTTTTATTTTTGAACTGTTGATTTTGCACGAAAGATATTGTATAATAAATTCAGAAAATAAATACGGGAGCATTCTTATGTCTATATCATTTGACAAAAGCACAAAGACCTTCTATCTTGACGGCAAAAACATAACCTACGCATTCTTTATTAATAACGTAGGCTATCCCGAGCATCTTTATTTCGGTGATAAAATCGGGCACGATTTTCTTTTGTTCAACCGCGCCTTTGGCGGCCACGCAAACACTGCCCATATCCCCGGTGAAGAAAAGCCCGGTCTCAATTGCTACCACACCTTTGCCTCTGAGATTACGAGCCACGGCCTCAGCGATTTTCGCGAGCCGACAGTACAGGTAGAGAACGCAGAGGGTGACAGGCTTTGCGAATTACTTTACCTCTCACACGAGATAGTAGACGAAAAGCCGAAGCTCAGAGGCATGCCAATGATGCGCGACGGCGGCAAAACGCTTATACTGCACCTCGCCGACCCGTATACCGCATTCGGCGTCGACCTTTATTACACGGTTTATGACGACTGCGACACCGTAGCAAGAAGAATAGTATATAAAAACGGCCGCGACGAGAGAGTAAAGCTCAGACGCGCGTACTCCTTTAACTTTACCCTGCAGACAGGCGAGTACGATGCTATAAGCCTCTTTGGCGCGTGGGCAAAGGAAAGGCAGATAGAAAGAACGCCTCTCTACCACGGTGTATTCAGCATTGACTCAAAGCGCACGATTTCCTCGTCGACGCTTAACCCGTTTCTTGCTATCGTTGACCGCACTGCCACAGAAGAGAGCGGCAGAGCATACGGCATCAGCCTTATATATTCCTCTTCCTTCGTGCTTAAGGCAGAGGGCATAAACGACGGCAGAGTTAATATCCTTGGCGGTATTAATGACTTTGACTTTGGCTGGATGCTTGAGCCGGGTGAGGAGCTTGCAACCCCCGAGGTTATGCTGACCTACTCGCGCGAGGGCATTGGCGGAATGAGCCGTGCGATACACGATGCTATGCGTATGCATCTAATCAACCCACGCTTTGCATACAAGCCGCGCCCTATAGTTATAAACAACTGGGAAGGCACGTATTTCGACTTTGACACAGATAAGCTTAAGGCTATTGCCACGGCGGTTGCGGGCACGGGTATTGACACCTTCGTTCTTGACGACGGCTGGTTTGGCGCACGCAACAGCGATAACGCAGGCCTTGGCGACTGGTACGTTAACAAGGATAAGCTTAAGGACGGTCTTAACCCCGTAATTGAGCACGTTAACTCGCTTGGTATGCGCTTTGGACTTTGGTTTGAGCCGGAAATGGTTAACCCCGACTCTGACCTCTTCCGTGCGCACCCCGACTATGCGATTGGCTCGCCCCAGCGCCCCCACTGTCTGACGCGTACACAGTACGTGCTTGACATTACGCGCAAGGACGTTTGCGACTATATAGTTGAATCCGTTAATAAGGTGCTTGACGAGCACAATATTGAGTACGTAAAATGGGATTACAACAGAAACGTTACCGAGTCCTATTCCATTGGCAGAGATAGCGATAGGCAGTGCGAGTTTGCACACCGCTATGCGCTCGGTCTTTACGACCTCTTTGAGAGAATAGTTGAGGCACACCCCGACATCATTTTTGAGGGCTGTGCCGGAGGCGGTGCAAGATTTGACCCTGCCGTGCTTTACTATTTCCCGCAGATTTGGACCTCTGACGACTCTGACGCAGAGGAGAGAACGAAGATACAGTACGGCACGTCTATTGCCTACCCCCTCTCGTCTATGAGCTGCCATATTTCTGTAGTGCCGAACCATCAGAGCGGCAGAATTACAGATATGAAAACTCGCGCCGATATCGCGCACCTCGGTGCTACGGGCTACGAGCTTGACACCTCTTCGTTTACAGACGAGGACAGAAAAATGGCAAGCGAGCAGGTAGCTGAGTACAAGGGAATGGAAAGCCTTGTGCTCTCGGGCGACCTTTACAGGCTTGATAACCCTATGGACTCAAACTATTTTGCATTTATGCTTGTATCTAAGGATAAATCACGCGCAGAGCTCACCTACTACAGACGTATGAGCGGCATTAACAAGAGTAACGAAATCAAATATGCACGCCCGCGCGGACTTGACCCCGATAAAAGGTATTACATACCCGAGCTTAAGGTTATACTTTCGGGCTCAACGATTATGAACGTCGGCTTCCCGCTTGAGTTTGAACAGAAGGATTTCACAACTATTAAAATGCACTTTGAAGAAAAGTAAATAAAAAAGGCAGGACAAGGAGAGTAAAAATCCTTAAATCCTGCCTTATTTTTATTTGTTTTTATACGAGCTGTACGCAGATAAAATCCAATCTGCGACCTCGTCTATTCCCTCACCCTGCTTTGCCGAAACAAAGATAACGTCTATATTCGGGTTGCGCATTTTCGCGTACTGCACTGCCTTTTCCTTATCAAAATCAAAATAAGGCAAAACATCAATCTTATTGACTATAAGCAAATCACACGTTTCATACATCAAGGGGTACTTTAACGGCTTATCGTGACCCTCGGGCACCGAGAGAATAGTAACGTTATAGTGTGCACCCGTGTCAAATTCCGCAGGGCAAACAAGATTACCGACGTTTTCAAGCACAACAACGTCAAGGTCGTGTGTATCAAGCTCGGATATGCCTTGGCGCGTCATATCGGCATCAAGGTGGCACATACCGCCCGTGTGTATCTGTATGGATTTTACGCCCGCGCTTTGCATTTTCTCCGCGTCAACGGCAGAGTCAATATCCGCCTCCATAACACCTAGGCGCACCTTACCGGCAAGTGCCCTTGCAACACCAAGCAAGGTTGTAGTTTTGCCCGAGCCGGGGCTTGACATCAGATTTATAAGCATAGTGTCAGAAGCCTTAAGCTCCTCTCTTAGCCTTTCTGCATCTCTGTCATTATCCAAAAAGACGCTCTGCTTTACCTCAAGTATCTTTACTCTCTCCATCTTCCTTATCTTTCCGAACCTTAACGTCTATATTAAAGTCACAAATAAAATACTCGCGAAGGTCACTGCACATAGGCGTAGACTGCTTGATTTTAATTGCACCGACGTTTTATGTTCAGTCATTCAAATTCTCTTCTTTTTTGCTGAGGGCTGCCTCTTCTTCCTCTAAATTATCAAAAACCTTGATATCAAGATTAAAGTCACGCAGGAAATACTCGTGCAAATCGCGGCGCATAGGCATAGTCTGCTTCATTTCAATAGCGCCGACCTTGCACTTTGTTTTACAAATACCGCAGCCTGCACACATGTCCTGATTTATAACTACCTTACCGTCTTCGCCTATCGAAATTGCCTCAACGGGACAGCCGTTCTCGGTATTAACACACTGACCGCAGCCAACGCACTTTGTTCTGTTTGGCACAGCAGTCCAGCCCGCGGGGTGGAAACGGTGACGCTCACGCGAGGTGGCGTTGCGCGCAAGGCGCATTGCTATACAACAGCACGGGCAGCAGAAGCATATCTCAAGGAATTTATCCATCTGGTCGTTTCTCACGCCCCAAAGGAACTGCTCAACCTCAATCCAAACAGCCTGTGCGGGCAAACCGAGCTCTGCAGCTCTGTCAATTCTTGCACAAGCCTCTTCGGCTGTAAGCTGACGGCCAAGACCGTGCTTTACAATAACTCTGCCGACGTCACCGAAGAAAAGGCAGGCCATATCGTGCGGGTAATCCTTACAGTCGTTAGCCTCGCGGCAAAGGCAGGTATCCATACCCGCGATAAAGGTCGCGTGCTCTACCGCCTGCTTAGCTATATCCATAGGCACCGTAACCTTCTCACCCTGATTTGCAAGGTCTATATTAAGCGGCATAATAACAGTAGAGGTATGCGCCTTTTTATCGGGAGCAAGCATTATCATTCTTTTATAGAGGAATGCACGAATACCGCCCTTTTTCATCCATACAGAAAACCTTATAAAGAACTTATAAAGCTTAAGTACAATAGGCCAGCGCTTAGGATTCATATATGTAATATGGGATTTAACGAAATTAAGTATACCGAGGCCGCGAGGCTTATTTTTAAAAGGCGGAAAGCCTACCTCTTTGCGTGCAAGACGCTCCTCGTCTAGAAAAAGTACGTTGCCCTCTTCGTCAATATTCGACGCCTGCATCTTAACCTCTTTTACTTCAAGCTCACTCATATTTTACTCCTTTAATCAATATCCGATTTCGCATATAGTAAAGCCGCGGCCGGGAATTGTTCTTATAATCAGCTCCGCATTCTCTATTATAGGAAACTTCTCTTTGGCTATGGGGTAAAGCTTATATAAGAATGCAGGCACGTAACCCGATGCATCGCCTATCTCAAGCGTAATATGCTTGAGCTTTTTTATATGCTGCTTTATTGCTATCATATTGACCTGTTCAAGTGCCTTATATAAAATACCAAGCTCGTGCACAGCAATACCCCCACATTATAATTCTTTATACATTGTATCATACTTTTTAAAAAATTACAATACAAAAATCTCCATTTGTTAATTTTGTCGACGATTTACGGCAAAAAACTGCCCGAAACAAATCGGGCAGTTAACAATATCACTTAATTGATATCACTGAGGTGTACTTTTCAGCTTTTGTACACAAAACTATACACCACAGGCACTCTCTGCTCCAAAGTCCTCTGAAGCTTAAGTCCTCATAAGGAAGGCAGGTATTCGCGAGCGTAGGCTTTGCCTATTTAACCTCGGGCTCCATAGCGTCCTTAAGCTCTCTGTAGGAAAATCCAAAGAAATAATATCTGTCTATCGGATTCTTGCTTGCAACACGCTTACCGAAGGCTACGGCGCTTTCCGACCCACACTTCTCGCCGTATCTTACAATCATTTTACCGTCCTGCTCAAGATGCGGCTTAGCATCGGCAAAGGTAATGCAGATATTGTCGTTAATATTAAAGTTAACGATGTATTCGAGCATTTTTCTTATCATTGGGTCGCCGTATATATTGATTTTACCGCCCGACATATCCTCCATAATCTCAAGGCAATCAAAGAAGGATGCGGGTGCGGCGCCCCAATATCCGGGTCCCTCGTCACAGCAGCCGTCCTCGGGATAATACGCTGTGAAATTGTCAAGGTATGTCATAGCGCGGAAAACAACTCGCATACGCAGCTCTGGATCCTTAACCGTAATTGCGCAGGCGTTAAGAATATCTGCCGTTATAACGGTGAGCGAGTTATCTATAAAGCCGGGGGTCTCACCCGACCATCTCGGGGAGAGCACGATAAAGGGTCTTATACCGCGCAAATAAATCTGGCGGTCTATACGCTTGCATATTATGGGGCTTATCGAGTTAAGCTCATTCTCAAGCAAATATTTTACTGTTGCAAGTAAGGAACAGGTAGCACCTGCGTAAAGGTCAAGTGCGGGCACGTCCTCTTCATTGTAAACCTCGGGTATAGAGGTTTCCGTATCGTTGGGAGAGTGGCAGTAATGCGCAGGGATAACCCACGAGGTTTCTTCAAGCATTGCCCAAATCAAATCGGCAATCCTCTCCATAAATCTGCCCTTTCTCTCATACGCCTCGGCACTTGCAAGATAATAAAGCATATCGCGCCTGCGGTGATGCTCAGCCTCAAATGCCGAGCGCACGCCCGTTTTAAAGAAATCTCTGTAAAGAGAAAGAGGCAAAAATGGTATGGGCTCTTCAAGATACTGCTCTGCACGGCTTACAAGATACGCGCCCTTTTCGTCGTTTATTCGTTTTTCCTTTAAATCGCTGTAAAGCTCAAACTCGTCATACGTCAAAAGCAGCTCCCTGAGGGTAGACCTCTCACGTAAATTATTTCTGCTGAAAACTCTTATTTCACTTCTCATAACAAGCTCCGTTTTACTCAAACGTCAACACTGACTTGACTTCTTTGCATTTTTTGTTGAAGACAATACGCCACAGGCACTCCGTGCCCCACCAATACCTGATATTCAAATCCTCATAGGGCAGCCATTTATTCTCTACCCTCTCAAACTCGGGCGAGAGCTCTTCAGCATTATAGCTGAGCGTAGCGTTACCAAGTGCGATTTTACCCTCTGAGATAAGCTTAGGCTCGGGCACTGTCGTTAAATGCAGGGCTACCTCACCCTCACACTTAAGCGCAATATCGTCAGAAACCACAGCACGCCCCGACTCTATGCGGCAGGTACGCACGAATTTCTCGAGCCCTGCGTCGGTAGGGTATGCATCGGTAAGCTCCATGGTTACCTCGCGGCGGTCTGCGTCAAAGCTCTCGCACTTAGATGCATATTTGCCGCCTGCAGGCTGGTCAAAGCCGTTGAAGGTCGGGCAGGAGTGATACTGAGCCTGCGTATACCATCTGCCGTATCTTGTAGGGCCGAAATAATCGTTATTATACGTACCGATACCGGGGTCTACCACGAGTGGCATTGCGTCCTTATATATTACAAGACTGCCGACGTCGTTATGGTTGCCGGGCTCTGAGTTCGTACCGCCCTTTGTCGCAAGGAAAAATCCCTTTGCAGTATCCCTACACTCGCGCAATACAGCAATTTTATGCCCCTCAAGCCATGCTGTAAGCTCGCCGAGTATGGGCTTTGCCTCGGTAACGTAATCTGACATTGTATATCTTGCCGTACCGTAAGAGCTGCCGAAGAAATAATACCTGTCTGCAGAGTCAATACAGCAATACTCACCAAATGAGATAAGCGAAGGGGAATTGCATTTTTCACCCATATGTCTTATAAGCTCGCCAAACTGCTTAATACGGTTATGGCAGTCTGAAAAGGGCACGTACTCTTCCCCGTGCACGTTGACCTTAACCACAAACTCGCAAAGATTGCGTATTATCGGCTCGTCGTAAACGTTGATTTTACCGCCCGACATATCCTCAAGCACAAGCAGTGCCTGGAACAAGCCGCCCGCACCGCCTGCCCAATAGCCTGCGCCCTCGTCACAGCAGCCGTCCTCGGGCATACCTGCAGTAAAGTTATCAAGCATCTGCATCGCCTTATTTACAACACGCTCTCTTATCTCCATATCAGAAACGGTGATTGCCGCTGCGGTAAGGATATTCATAGTGATACCGGTTACCCAGTTATGCGCCTGGTTCATCCACCAATACGTGCCTACAATAAAGGGTCGAATGCCGCGCAGATAAACGAGGTGGTCTATGCGCTTACATATAACGGGGCTTATAGCATCAAGCTTATCCTTCATAAAATACTTGACGAAGGAAAGCAGGGCCGAGCAGTTTGCCGCGTAAAGGTCAAGACCGGGAGAGTCCTTCTCCGAATAAACCTCGGGCACGTCACTGTCGGGAATTAAAAGCGCGTTATTCTGATGCGCTGGGATAACCCAGGTCGACTCCTCCATAATCGCCCAGAGCACGTCTGAGATTTTCTCGGTATATCTGCCCTTATTCTCGTAAATCTCGGCAAGGGTCATATAGTAAAGCATATCACGCCTATGGTGATGCACCGACTCAAAGTTACTGCGGCTGCCGGTTACAAATTTATCTCTGTAAAGCGAGAGGGGTAAAACGGTTAACTCCTCATTAAGATACTCCTCTGCCTTTGCATTTATGTATTTTGCGCGCTCGGGGTGAATGGAATAGCTATCCATATCGTAATACAGCTTAAAATCCTTAAGTGGCAAAAGCAAGCCGTTTGCCTTAACCCCTCTTTTTGCAAATACTCTGATACCGCTTTTTGACATAATTTCACACCTGTCTAAAATTGATTTTAAATGTTAATAACCTTATAAGGTTATTATAGCGGATTTTCTAAATCCCGTCAATAGTACCAAGGAAAAATGTAGTAAATGTTTTTTGGCTATTCTGCCAATAAGTTTGTTGGTTTTGAATAAAAAAGCAGGCGCCAATGTGTCTTTTTTGGCAGACGTCAAGACGGCAATTCTTATTCTGCTGCAGAAGTTCACAAAAGGTGACACTTACCGCCAAACTACAGCGCGCCTGCTCAGAACAGCTCAACCTTACCGATGCTTATAATTAAAGGCCGAGTCAAATAGCTTGACTCGGCCAAAAAGCTTTTATTTAAGCTCAACGTCTACGGGTGGAATATGGTCTATATAGGGAGGAAGCACGCCGCCGTTATCATAAACGAAGGCCTCATAGCAATATCCCCAAAGAGCCAAAAGCATATCTCTTAGCTCACCATTTTCATTGCCCATCGACATAAAATATTCCGAAAGGCTGTATTCGCCCGAAACAGACGCAGTATCACTGCTACCGCTAATCTCTATATTGTCGCGGTAGAGGTCAAAGGGTGTAAGCACAACGTCGATATATCCGATGCCGTTTGCCTTACCCTCATTTACCTCGTAATTCTTACCGTTTACAGAGAGTGTACCGGTAAAATCAGACCTCAGATTAAATCTTACAGAAACGTCTGAGGAAAGATAAAGCTGTGCACCGCCGAACGCGAGGCCTATGTTACCTCTGTTGCACTCGCCCTGCGGCGCTGGAATCTCGGAAGAAGCACGCAGTGCGCTCTTAAATGCATCTGAATTTAAAAGAGCTGCAAACTCCTCGGGAAGTGCCGTATCGGTATATTCGTAAGCATAGCTTATATAAGAAATTGCAGAAGCGGTTATCTTTCGAACAAGCGGGTCGTTATCTGCAAGCTCGTTATTAAGATAATCGGTAAAATCAAACTCAAAGTCTGCGAAATACTCGTATTCACCGCTTTCAAAGCCTATAATAATCTGTTGCACTCTTAAGCAATCAGCAACAGAAATACCGTTAAGTGAAAGCTTGTAGCATTCTACACCGTCGAGAGTCTCTTTAACAAGGTCCTGACAATTTACGGTGCCGAATACGGTTTCTACGTAAGTTGCGGGAGTTGACGTGGGGATATATAAATCCATCGCAAGTCCTGCATAAAGCATAGGCTTACATCTGACACCACTCACAAGGTTAGGCGCAAGCACGTAGGTAGGTGCATCACCCGCGCGGCCTACTATCTCAAGACCTGATGGGCAAGAGTAGGCTGCAAGGTTACGCTCGGGCTTTGCTGAGAACTCGCAAGTTTCGGTGAGAGTACAGGTGGGCTTTACGGGATATTTACCAAAAGACGTAGTGCTAATATCAAATACCGACTTAGAATTTAGCTTAACGTTATCAAGTGCAAAGCTTACGGCAGCACCGCTGTAGCTATCGGCAACGTCACCGTGCAACAGATATAGAGAATCTGCCTCAAAGCTGTTAAGATTTTTAAGAGCGATAGACACGGGAGCGGTCGCTGAAGCAACAGATGCTGAAAAAGCGCCCTTGATATTAAGCGACGTGCCGTCTACATTTATGTCAGCACTGTCTGCATTTGCGAACACAAAAGCAGGCACGGACGTATCGTTTGTACACTGGGTAAGTGAACCGGAGCTAAGCTTAACCGTACCGCCGAGCACGTAAAACGCGGGAGCTGTATCAAAACTGACGTTTACTTTATCAAGCTCGGCACGGCCGTTCTCAATATACGCAACCGATGTCATTGAAGAAACAATAGCACCGTTCTTAATGAGAACGACGGCACCGCCCTCAACCCTGATAGCCGCAGAGCCGTAGCTCTCTACGTGGTTTTTATATAGCGTATGTCCGCCAAGGTCAATAGTCACGTTCTTCTTAAACGTGATTTCCTCGTCACCGGCAAATGCTGCGTCCTCATAAAAATATACGTAAGCACCCGCGTCAAAGCCCGATATGTCGCGGGCATAAAGCTCTGCCATACCATCGTTCGTTTTAACAACGCCGTCTATGATATCAGCCATGTTCTGAGATTTGAACGCGGCTACGCTCACGGGAAGGTCTGTGGTAACGGCGTAAAGCTTTGTTTCTTTATCTGTAACCTTGACTTCGAGAGTCGGGGTCGAGCCGTTTTCGGTAATCCAGCCCTCGTGTGACTCTAAGTATACCCTTTTATTCTCACCATCACCCTTGAAGTAAAACCCCTTAGTTCCCGCTTTGCGGGTAAGGAGTGCGCCCTCGGCAATATCCGCCTGAGTTTGTGACGGTTCTTGTGCATCAGGAGTGTCAAACCAAGAAACGGTACAGGTATAGTTGCAAAGCTGATAAGGCAATGCCGCGTCACCCGAGTTACCCCAGATTAGCTTGGGATTTGCCTCACTCTGCTCTTCTCCGGGAGAGAGCATTTCGGTTTTGTTGCCGAAAATCACGCCGTCACCGTCCCTTACGATGCTATCGTAAAGAGTGTAGCCAAAGCTTGTAGCGGCAAACGGAATTGATTTTTCAAGGTACTTTGTGCTCTTGCTTATACAAACGTTTACCGTAGCGCGCTCTGCCACCGCATCACTATCGTAAACGAGGAAATTGTTACCGATAGTGTTAAAGCTAGAGCAATCTGTAAAGCTGATATTGATAAGGTCGGGGTGCGGGCTGTATACGTAGAACAGCGTTGCCTTACCCTTTGAGTTATCAATAAATTTCGTGTTCTCAAAAACAACGTTTCTTACGTAGTCAAGCTGCTCTTTACCGTCCTCGCTCAGATTAAGCCTATCAGCCTTCTCGTACGAGAAAGAGTTGCTGAGCCAAATCATTTTTACGTTACCCTCAGTATTTACTGTGAAGGTGCAATCCTTAAAGGAGATAATACGTGCGCTTGAGTCGTAAATGAAGTTACTGCTTGTCGCCTTCTCCTCAATCTCGCAATTTTCAAAGTAAATCTCACCGTTGGGTCTTGGCTGTAAGAACTGCTCCTCAAGGTGAACGACCTTACCGTTTTTGATTGTAACGCCGCCCGCAGGATTCCAAGAACTGGAATTTTTGCCGTTTACCATGATTTTCTTTGAAGCTGAGAGTGTGTGGCTGTTTAAGTCAATAGTAATAAACTGACCTGTACCGAGCACACAATCCTCTTCTCTAACGACTACGTCGCCGTAGCAAAGCACGTAGCCCTTGTTTGTAAGAGCCGTGGTGGTAAGGCGGTTTGAGTTAATTACGTCAAGCGGCTCTTTACCGGCTAAGTAATCAGCCTCGGTTGCCCATACCGCGTATCCCGATTCCTCGTCCTTGGCAACGCCGGGAACAACGAGGAGCGAAATTGCAAGTGCCAGCACTAAAAGCGGCATAGAAAGCATTAAAATCTTTTTCATTTTCACTCCTCCTTATTTAACGTTGCTTGCAGAAAAGTATCTGTCTGCACATCCGCAATAGGTATAGAACGCGGAAATAAGCGATTTTAAGTTATCGCTGCCGCCCGTAACAATTGAGCTTGTTGCATACTGTACAAGCGAGTAGCTGCCGGAAATATTTTCACCAGAGATTGTAATTACACTGTCGTAAAGCTCGTAGGCAGGCATTGATACCTCAATATACTCAAGCTCGCCAACCTTACCGCTCTGTACGTTGTACTCGGTGCCGTTAACTGTTAATTTACCGCTGAAGGTACCGTTAAGCTTAAATCTTATCTTCATGCTTGCGCCAAGGTCAAGCAGTGCCGAGCTTATGGCGTCGGTCGCAGTGCCAAGACCTGTAACAGCCTCACCCGGAATATAAGCCTCGGGCTTATACTGTGTATATGCGTCGCTCACGAGAAGACCCGCAAGAGCCCCCTCTATTGGCTTATCGGTGTATCTGTATGCCGCGGCTATATAGTCAAGCGTAGCGACACCGAGATTCTTGATTATTCGGCTGTAATCGGTATCATTAAACAGAGTATCTAAGTAATCAAGCACTGAATAGCTTGAATTGAGAGTATGCTTAATGCCGTCCTTTGTAAATGCGACGTTAAGAGTAAAGGCATCCTGTGCCTCATTCGGCATAATGCCCTTTACCGCAACGAGCTTATACGTTACACCGTCGTGAACCACGGTTTCTGTAATATCCTCTACCGTGTAAAGAACACCGTCTATTTTAAGAGCAACTATATTCGAGCCGACAGGTACCATAAACCTTACGGAGAAATCACTCTCAAGCAGAAGATTTGCCTTGAACTTAGCCTCGGGCACGGTTACTCTGTAGGCATAGGTATCGTGCTCTATCTGCATTATACGCTCACCGCGAGTTAACTCTACGCTACCAACTGCCGCACTTATCTCGGGGCTTGCAGTGAGATAAATCTCAGAGAGGCTGAGCGAATAAATAGGCGAGGTAAGCGATGCAGGAGCTGAAATCATACCGAGCGACTTGATGCTGGAGTTCTCGATAGATACAGAAATCTTGTCGCCGGAACCGCTGTAAGAACCGACGAATTCAAATACAGAGCCCGAAAGCGTAAGCATACAGTTTTTAACCATATAATTATCTGTAAGCCCGCTTACGTACTTTGATTTTACAAGGCCTGCCGCAGTTACACTTGAATCTTCAAGCATGAAGGTATGTGCCGCAGTTTCGGTAAACATAACTAAGTATTTATCCATAGGGAGCTGGATATTCGAGCCGCCCCTAATAACAAGAGTGCCGGAATAAAGCTCAATCACCGCGTCATGCGCAAATGAGTTTGATACTGTAACGGTTAAGTCGATATTGTCAAGAGTAAGAATACTCTCGGCACCGGGATTACCGAAGAACACGTATTTATCGGTATTCTCTACCGTTATGGCACCGTTTTTAAAGGTAATAGTGCTTGTTACGTACCATCTGTAGCCGCTGAAATAGAACGTGTTGCCGTTAAGGTCAAAGGTAAGGTCGCTCTGATATCCCTGCACCCTGCCGTCGGCATTTGGCGAGCCCGCGCTGTCGTAGGTAATATCACAAAGGAAGGTGATAACGGTACCTGCAGACATCGACTTAATATCGTCACAGCTAATAATCACGTCACCGCCCGCATTTCTTCTTGCGAGCATTACGTAAACTACTGGACTACCAAGGGGCTTATAGCTATAGGCGTAATC
>JAZRFH010000020.1:0-14963 GCA_045661245.1 Eubacteriales bacterium
TTCTTAGCCTCAAGAACTGCGTTTCTCTCCTTGCGAGTATCTACAATGAATACGCAGGAAGGAAGAGTCTCCATCTCCTTGATACCGCCGTAGGACTTCTGAAGATCCTCGATCTCCTTGAGCTTCTTAGCTACTTCCTTCTTGGGAAGAAGATCGAAGGTTCCGTCTGCCTGCATCTTCTCAAGATCCTTGAGACGCTTGATGGACTTACGGATAGTCTGGAAGTTGGTAAGCATACCGCCGGGCCAACGTACGTTGGTGTAGTACATACCGCATCTGAGTGCCTCTTCCTTAACTGTTTCGGCAGCCTGCTTCTTAGTACCTACGAAGAGCATTGTGCCGCCTTCCTGTGCGAGCTCAGCTACGAAATTGTGAGCCTCCTCGAACTTCTTAACGGTCTTCTGAAGGTCAACGATGTGAATACCGTTTCTCTGTGTGAAGATGTACTCAGCCATCTTCGGATTCCACTTCTTAGTCGGGTGACCGAAGTGAACGCCTGCTTCAAGCAACTGCTTGATGGTAATGTCGAACATTTTATGTTCCTCCTTGGTTTTTCCACCATAGCGACACAGCCCTGCGACTGATAACAGCACCGGCAAGACCCAAGCTCGCTATGTGAGTAATTATTTAGCGCATTTCGCGCGTTTAATATAATACCATAAGAAAGAACAAATGTCAATATTTAGTTTTACCGGTGAGTAATGTTTACAAATAATTCATAATTAAAGCATTGTAGGCAAAAGCAACAAAGCCTTCGATATACGGGAATATATCTCGGGTATCGACCTCTCGGAGAGCGGATTTTGCCCCTTGCCGACTTCAATAGTAAACGACGGAATGCCCATACCGCCCGTAAAATCGCAAAGGCCGCCGTATGCAGCAGTACCCTTAGGAACAGCAACCCTATAGCCGACAGTATCGCATAGACGGCTTGCTATACGCGAAACCCTCTGCGTTTTAGGTGAGAAATATATTTCTTCCCCTTGTGAATGAAGCGACACAACGGCGGCGGGTGAAAGAGTGCGTACAAGGTTTGCTGCAGTGCGTGACTCGGGCTCGCTCTCAGGATATTCACCGCTGTATAGGGTTGGCCCCGGGGTAATACCCTTTTCCTTTTCAAGCATCTTGTAAGAGAGAAACCCTGCGTTGTAGTTATGGTTTAAGTCAACGCCCCTGGCATTTGCCTGCCATACGTCAAAGCTGCCGCCGGACATACTTATCTGCCTATCCTTAATAGGAGAGGAATCGACACCGTGATAACGCATCTCAATACCGTCAGGATTAACATAGGGTACAAAAAAATAAGTGTATAGGCTCATAAGGGTAGACAAATCCTTGCCAAAGGAGTTGATTTTACCCGTTGCGAGCTCATGCATAAATGTAAATAATAGGTTACATGTTATGCTTTCGAGCGAGTGGTGAGCGCCAAAATATATAACACGCCCCCTACCATTACCTATACTGTAAAGGTCAATATTCTCACCCATTATGCTTTTGCCTACCGACTGGCAGCTTACCCTGCCGCTATCTAATACTGCGGCCCTCATTTCTTCCCTCGCCGCCTTGTCTGCGGCTTTTAAAAACACGTCTTCTATCATAAAGTTCACCTTTTGCTCGCTTAGTGTTGAAAAAATTGAAAGTTTATGTTAAAATAGTACCATCACGTTTATGGACGGTTAAAATGATACTTAAAGAAAAAAGCTTTTTACGTACCCTCATAGCCTCGGCACTCTTTACGTTTGCCTTTTTTATTTCGGGGCACCTAACCTATTTATTTGAGGGTGATTTCGTTAGCTACCTGCATCTTTACTGTGAAAAAATCTGGGACTTTGTCTTCCCTCTCGGTGCGGCATTTGCAACTCTGTTTATCGCTTCAAGGCGCAAATTCGGCTTTTTGTTTTTACTGCCGTTTTTTTATTCGCTGACATCTTTTATTTACTATTTGCCGATAAGATACGAGCATTATGTTCTAAACGAGGGCTACGTAAGCATTGAGGCTTTAATTTTATCTCTTGTTTCTTCCTTGATTTTACTTTCCGAAGCATATCTGAGAATAATTGCCGTTACTTTTATCACACTGCTTATCTCACGCATCTTCTACAAAAAAGACCGCAGTGAGATATTCGTTACGTCCGAGAAAACGTCTGTATTTGACCTTGACTGCCCAAGAGTCGGCGTTTCACTTATTGCCTCGGTATTTACCTTTTTGCTTTCACTTTTGCGTGAGGTAATATATACGGCTACGACGCTACCCGCAATTATTGACACTATTACTCTTCCCGAGATTGCTACTATGGTGGCAAATTACCTTATTCTTATTCTGCTTTTGGTTGCTTCTCACGTGGGTTTAGTGCGTTTTTCGACAATTTCCCGATAAAATATTTAATAACTTGATTTTTAAGCCGCCAAAGTCTAAAAACCTATGCGGCGTATAGCTTTTTCGGGGTCGGCAATACTGTGCCGACCCTTATTTTTTTGCTTTTTTATAACCGCGTGCGCGCGCCAAATTACTACTTACATCTTGCCAAATCATTAAAAATATGTTACAATAAGTCAGTTTTGTTTTTAGGCGGTAGCTATGACATTTAAGAAAATCATAAAACCGGTCACCTCTGTGGCTGTTATCATAATAATACTCGGCCTTGCAGGTCTCTTCGTTTTTTCGGGCGATAACTTCGACCTTTTGCGCAGTCTTTTCATAGAAGAGCACACAAACGAGGAGCTGCGCGAAAAGCTTGCGGGCTTTGGCGTAAAGGGTTATATAACAATAATCGTTCTGTCGATGCTGCAGGTTGTTATATCTTTTCTGCCTGCTGAGCCCGTACAGGTTCTCTCGGGTATTACCTTTGGCTTTCCCGTAGGTCTTTTGCTCTGCACGATAGGCGTATTGCTCGGCAATACGGTAATATATATCCTTTACCGCACCTTCGGCAACGGTATACGCCATTATTTTATGACGAATTTGCACATTGATTTCGAAAAGGCGGCAAGGTCAAAGCAGGTAGCGCTCGTTATCTTTATTCTCTATTTTCTGCCCGCAATACCCTACGGTATGATTTGCTTTTTTGCATCAAGCCTAGGTATGAGATATCCGCGCTATATAACCATAACGCTTTTAGGTGCTATTCCCTCGGTTTGCATAGGAGTAGGCCTTGGTCAGATGGCAATTGCATCGAGCTACATAGTTTCTATCGTGGTATTCGGCCTTATTCTTTTACTTCTGGCGGTTGTAATGATAAAGAAACAGGCCATCTTTGACAAGGTGAACGCTTACCTTGATAGACCCCCTTACTCTTCCAAAACCACAGTTCGGGGCTACAGCCGTATTATTTTGCCTGTTGCTTACGTTTGCTCACGTATCGTATTCTTCATAAAGGGTGTGCGCTTGCGATACACAAGCAAGGTTGAGGGTGAAATTGAGTCGCCGTCAATTGTGCTTTGCAACCACGGCTCGTTTATTGATTTTGCGTATGCGGGTGCTCTTATAAAAAACGTGCGCCCTCATTTTATAGTGGCAAGACTTTATTTTTACAAAAAGCTTGTCGGCAATATGCTGCGCCGTGTCGGCTGCTTCCCCAAAAGTATGTTTGCCGCCGATATTGAAAGTGCAAAGAACTGCTTAAGAGTATTAAAAACAGGCAAGGTGCTTGCCATGATGCCCGAAGCAAGGCTATCTACCGCGGGTAAGTTTGAGGATATACAGGACGGTACCTTCCATTTTCTTAAAAAGAGCGGTGTGCCCGTATACACTATTAAGATATGCGGTGACTACCTTGCAAGTCCCAAATGGGGTGACGGCCTGCGCCGCGGTGCTCTTGTTGAGGCTGAGCTTGATATACTCTTCACTAAGGAAGAAATTGATGCGCTTTCTGTAGAGCAGATTAAAGAGGGCGTGCTAAAGAGGCTTGACTACAATGAGTTTGAGTGGCTTAAAGAAAAGCCCGAAATAAGATACAGAAAAAAGACGCTTGCCGAGGGGCTTGAGAATATATTGCCAATTTGCCCGAGGTGTCACGCGAGGTATACTCTTACCTCGGCGGGGAAGGATATATCTTGCACGGAGTGCGGCCATATCGGCACTCTTGACGACAGATATTCTTTTATAGACGAAAAGCCGTTTGAAAACCCACTTGCCTTTTACGAATGGTGCGAGGGGCAAATCAAAAAGGAAATAACCGAATCTGATAATTACTCCTTATCGTCACCCGTTACCCTTTGCATGCGCTCAAGTGACGGCAAAACGCTTTTGCGCACTGCGGGCACGGGCACGTGCACTCTCACACGCGAGGGTCTTACATACGAGGGCACTCTTGACAAAGAGGATAAAACCATTCACTTTGCTATGTCGGATATATACCGATTGCTATTTGGCGCAGGCGAGAACTTTGAAATATACGTCGGCAGTGAAATTTACTATTTCAAGCCCGAGGAGAAAAGAAGCTGTGTCGAGTGGTATATAGCATCAAAAATTTTAAAGGACAGCACTTTATAAAAATGCGATATTATATGCGTTTCTTACGAAAGGCGGCATTATGATAGACGTTAAAGAAAAAAACGAAATAAAAGAGGCAAAGGCAAACAAATCCTTCTCCAACATCGGACTTAAATCATTTATAACCGTTGTGGCAGTGCTGAGTGCTGTGCTGATTTTCTGCGGTGCACTCTCATATATGATTCCTCGCGGCAGCTTTGTGCGCGACGAGGCGGGTATGATTATTGAGGGCACCTATGTAGAGGAAGGGGTCAAGGGAATTGAAATATGGCGCGTAATCACTGCACCCGTGCGTGTTTTCTTTACAGAGGACGCGCTTACAATTATTATGATAAGCATATTTTTGCTTATTATGAGCGGTGTATTCAACGTGCTTGAAAAAACCGGCGGTATTAAAATATTTATCGGCCGAATAATGCGGCGCCTGCGCGACAAGGGCGGCCCTGTGGTTTGTATTACAGTGCTTTTGTTTATGCTCTTCGGCAGCTTTTTCGGAATGTTTGAGGAGCTGGTAACGCTCTTACCAATAATTATCGTGTTTATGCTCTCTATGAATATGGACACAATGACGGGTCTCGGCGCGTGCCTCTTAGCCTCATGCTTCGGCTTTTCAGCCGCTATTACAAACCCTTTCTCGGTAGGTCTTGCGGCAGAGGTTGCAGACGTATCTCCAAGCGAGGGCATGTGGATGCGTATTGTATTTTTTGGTATTATTTACGCAACGCTATGCGCCTTTCTTATGCTGCACCTCAAAAAAATCGAGAAAAACCCCAAGGCATCCCTAAGCTTTGAAGAAGACGAAAAGAAAAGGATTGCAATAGGCGAGTTCCCAACCGTACAGGCCGGAAACAATGATAAGATATTTAAAACCTGGTGTGTGTTCTTCGCCGTACAGATAGTAATACTTGTTCTTATCGCTACAATCAAGGCAATCTCAGGCTATGCAATCCCCATTCTTTCGGCAACCTTTTTAATAGGCTGTATAATTTGCGGCATGGTTGTGGCAGAGCGCAAGCGCGAAATCTTTAGATACCTATTTGACGGTGCGGTATCAATGCTGCCGGCAGTTCTTATGATAGCACTTGCATCAAGCGTTAAGCTTGTTATAACCGAAAGCGGTATTCTTGACACCATAATGAACGAGTGCATAACGCTCCTTGACGGCAAGAGCAAATTCTTAGCAATCGTTCTTATATACTTCTTAATTCTGTTTTTACAGTTCTTTATCGGCTCGGCAAGCGCAAAAATAATTCTCGTTATGCCGATAGTAATGCCGATTGCAATGACGCTTGACATATCCCCCGCGCTCGTAATACTCGCCTACTGTATGGCAGACGGCTTTACTGACGTTATACTGCCGACAAACCCCGTATTGCTCGTTGGCTTATCAATGTCGGGTGTATCGTACGGCAAGTGGGTTAAATGGACGTGGAAGCTGCAGGCGGTAGTATTCGTGCTTACGATACTGATGCTCTTCTTCGGAGTTTTGATCGGATATTAAATTTTGCATAATAAAAAGGTGAGGTCGGATTGATACTGACTTCACCTTGTTTTTATTTGTTTTTTCTTCTGATTATTCCGTAGCTCCACTGCAATATAATTAGCTGTAGCGGTATGCCGAGAACAAATATAAACCACGACCCGCTAATATGCGTTATAAAAATGAATATACAGAGTAAAAGCGACCACACGAGCAGCGACACCGTAAGTAATAGGCTAAGCTTTGTTCTGAACCACAAAACCGAGAAAATAAGTGCGAGTATCGCAACTATTGGCAGGGGCAGTATGTAAAGACGCCAGAGCCCATCAGCTGACTCCAATGTGTTTAAGAGAATATAGTGTATAAGACAAACGAGGAAATACGGAGAGATAATGGCTGAGAAAGAAATTGCGACACGGGTGCGTACCTTATCGCCTCTTTTGTTAGGTATTTTCTCACTCTCGGTGTGCTCTTTAAGAAAATAGTCAACACTGACGCCAAAGAGCTCTGCAAGCTCTGAAAGCACGAAAACGTCGGGAACAGCCTCTGCCCTCTCCCACTTTGACACGGCCTTGTCCGAGTAATTAAGACGAACGGCAAGCTCTGCCTGCGTTAATTTTGCAGCTTTGCGTAAAGCTGATATGTTTTCTGCAATAATTTCTCTATTTGTTGCCATAAGCCTGCCCCTTTCTCTTTTTTCTATATTTTAACACATTTTAGACCGTTTTTCAAGCATCTTTGTAATTTATTTTTCGCAAAATTCGTTATTCTACCCTAAGTAGAGTTTACAAAATCGCACTACTCTACCGCGAGGAGAGTGTATAAAATCCCCTCTACTTTACATAAGCGAATACGTGGAGCTGCTTTGCCTATAAGTAGGTAGACATAATATCAGGCGCGTGTTATACTTTTGTCGGTGGCTGCGGTATGCTGCTTTTAATTTACAAAATACTGTGGGTAAAAACACCTTACCCCTCTAGAGCCACAACCGAAAAGGAGAAAAAATGAACTACGAAAACAGAAAAAACGATTACCCCCTTTACCCAAGCGTTCACTACGACGATATAAGGGATATGCTTATAAAAACTGCGGAAAGATTTGACGGCAAAACCGCAATCTCATATAGAGTAAATCCGCGCGACAAGGACTCTCACAAAGTAAGCTTCAGCGAATGCTTAGATAAGGTTTCCTCTCTCGGTACGGAGCTTATAGCGCGTGGGCTTCGCGGCAAGAAAATCGCACTTATCGGAGAGAACTCGCCCGAGTGGATATATTCCTACTACGCGATAACAAGTATTGGTGCTATCGTAGTACCGATTGACAAGGAGTACCCCGCCGCCGATATGGCAAGCATACTTAATACCGCAAGATGCGAGGGGATTATTATTTCAGACACGCTTGCAGAAAAGCTTAAATATATAAAGGAAAGCGTGCCCACGCTCAGCTTTACGGCAATTATGAGAGCCAATGAGAATATAAATGCCGACGCTACTCTTGACACGCTTATTGAAAGCGGTAAAGTAAAAATCCTTGGCGGTGAGCGCGCCTACTTTAATTTTGATATTGACCCCAATGCATGCGTATCGATAGTATTTACCTCAGGCACTACAGGCAAGGGTAAGGGCGTTATGCTTTCGACAAAGAACATCTTAGAGGATATGTCGTGCGGAATTTACCTTTTCAATATGCCCGAGAAAACGCTTTTTGCACTGCCCGCGCACCACACCTTCGGCTCAACGGTAAACCTTATCGGCCACTATATGCAGGGCCTTGAAATTTACATTAACTCAGGCACAAGATACATTCTCGAGGAGTTAAAGAAGGAAGAGCCGACCCACCTCGTTCTCGTCCCCCTTTATATCGAAACGTTTTATAAAAAAATCTTTGCAGGCATTGAAAAGCAGGGAAAGCTTAAGCTTGTAAGGCGTATGATGCGCCTGTCGAACCTTTTACGCAAATTCGGCATTGACCTGCGTGAGAAACTGTTCTCTGCCGTGCTTGTAAACTTTGGCCCGCGCATGCGTCTTATCGTATCTGGCGGTGCGGCACTCAACCCTGATATCGTGCGCGATTTTGACGCACTCGGTATTACCATACTCAACGGCTACGGCATAACCGAATGTGCACCGCTTATCTCCTGTAACAGAAACAATTACAGAAAAGCGGGCTCGGTCGGCAGACCAATTATAGGCGAAGAGGTTAAGATAGCGGACCCAGACGAGAACGGCGAGGGCGAAATCTGCGTGCGTGGCACTAACGTAATGCTCGGCTACTTTGAGAATGAAGAGGCAACGAAAGATGCCTTTGACAGCGAGGGATATTTCAAAACCGGTGACCTCGGTAAAATTGACAGTGAGGGCTGGATTTATATTACCGGGCGCTCTAAGAACCTTATAATCCTCTCAAACGGCAAGAACGTTTACCCCGAGGAGCTCGAAACCGAAATCGGACGTATTTACGGCGTTGGTGAGGCGATAGTTTATGAGGGAGAGAGCCGCTCTAAGGCATCGCTTGACCTTATCGTAGCAGAGATATACCCTGACGAAGAGGCGCTCCAGCTGCGCGAAATTACCGACAAGGAGCAATATTTCAACGAGGAAATAGCAAAAATCAACGCACGGGTAGCACCTTACAAGAAAATAGGACTTGTAAAGCTGCGCGATAGCGAGTTTCCGAAGACAACTACGAGAAAAATCACAAGGTTTGCAATAGATAAAACTGTTGACTAAGAGAGCCTTGATAGCGAAAGCAATTTTCAGCCGTTCTCTACGGAAAGCGATTTTTTAAAACTTTACCAAATATATTTACAACCCGTAAAAATTGTGATATAATAATTGTGCCAAACAAAACCAAACAGCAGCTTAGGATAAACGCCCTATTTTTATAGGGGGTCTTGTACCCTTTTCCATTTTTGCAAGTCAGACTAAATCAGGCAAAAACGCTTGCTCCGCTGACTTGCATTGGTGTTTATCCGTGCAGTTGGTTTTGTTTGGCGACAATTGGGGTTGGCGTTTTTCGGTGCGTGGCTTCGGTTGCGCACCTTTTTATATGCCTATAAGGGAGATATATGAGTAAGAATATTAAAAAAAGAGTAATAGATGTTATCGGTATAGAGCTTATGCCGGGTGAACCTGCCGCTTGTCTTGGCGGAGGCGAGCGGGACTTTGAGTGCTGTTGCGATGGGTGCGACTACTATTTGCTTTGTTTTCCTGAATTTGATTCAAAAGACGAAGAAAAATACAGTATTCTCTATCTTTCTTCATTATATATTGACAAGCAAACCGCTCTGTGGTAAACTATACAAAAAAGAACATTTGCAGTAAGAATTACGGAGAGAAAATATGAGCTATACTGTACTGAATCAAGACAAAATCAGAGCAAAGCACGAGCCGCGAAAGCTTGAGTTTTCGCCATACGAGCTCGGTATTCCGCTTCTCGATATTTCGGATAAGCTGATTGAGGATATTTATTACTTCAGGTGGCACACCTACTGCCAGCAGATAAAGCGCACACCCGTAGGCTTTGTTGTAACCGAGTTTTTGCCCGATGTTTCCTGGGCTGGTAAATACAACACCATAAACTGCCCTGCCACACACCATTTTTACGAGGGCAGATGGTTGCACGACCGCCGTATACTTACCGATTACGCAAAATTCTGGGTAAGCGGCGAGGGTGACGTGCGTAAATACTCATTCCCTCTTGCCGATTCAGTATTCAAGGCGGCGATTGTGTGGGGTGACTACTCACTTGCCCTAGAAATTTACGAGAAAATGGCGGACAATTATGCCGAGTGGGAAAAGAGCCATAAAAGAGATAGCGGTCTATTCTATCAGATAGATAATTACGACGGTATGGAATTCTCTATAAGCGGGCACGGCGAGCGCCCCACCATTAACTCGTATATGTATGCCGACTCCTTGGCACTTATGACCCTTGCCGAGATGCTCGGTAAAGAGGACGATGCGAAAATGTACCGCGAAAAGGCCGAGAGCCTGAGGACTCTTATCAACGAGCGGCTTTGGGACGAGGACGCAGAGTTTTATAAAAACCGCTCAGAAAGCACGAATTACGAGCTTGCAGACGTGCGCGAGGAGATAGGATATTTGCCTTGGTTTTACTCAATACCCGAGGAGAAAATGAGTGTAGCCTGGAAGTTCCTTAATGACGAGAACTACTTTTTTGCACCCTACGGGCCGACAACGGCAGAACGCAATCACGAGCGTTTTATGTTCTACCACACCCACATGTGCTTATGGAACGGTCCGTCATGGCCCTTCTCAACCTGTCAGACGATAGGTGCGCTCGGCAAGCTGCTCAGCGAATACAGTCAGGACATTATGACGAGAGGCGATTATTTTGACCTCTTAAAGAGATATGCCGCCTGCCATTTCATAGAGCGTGAGGGCAAGCGCGAGATGTGGATAGACGAGAATATTGAGCCCTTTACGGGCAGATGGCTTGCAAGAGATAAAATGATTGAGTCGGGCAGAGCCGATTGGGACCGCGGGCGCGACTACAACCACTCGACCTTCTGTGACCTTGTTATCAGCGGACTTGCGGGTATATCCTGCCAAGACGGAGCTGTAGAGGTTTACCCACTCTTTGACGAATCACAGCTTGACTACCTTTGCCTTGACGGCGTAAAATGCGGTGAAAAATACTTAACCGTGATTTACGACAAAACGGGCGAGCGCTACGGCCGCGGTGCGGGCTTACAGGTGCTTGTAGACGGCAAGCTTTGTGAAAAAAGTGATAAAATATCAAAACTTACAGTCAACATTAAATAAAAATTTTGGCAGAGGAACGAACAAAGCTCCCCTGCCTTTTTATTATAAAATCTGTATTCTTGATGCCACTATCTGTGCAGGATAGCTCATCATTACCTGGCCGCCGTAGGTTATCTCTACCCTGTCACCAACCGAAATATTCTCTCTTGAAATCTGCTTACCTTCGTTATCAAGATAAACGGTATCAGGCCCTGTTATCACAAGAAAAATACCCGAATTTTCATACGGTGCCTCTATAATTTCAACAGCGATTTTCTCGCCAAGCTCCGTGACCGTAGCCGTTAAGGTAAAGCTCTCAGGCGGCGGGTCATTTTTATTACACGCAGAAAGCAAAAGCAATATCGCTCCTATCAATATACATAAACTTAGCTTTTTCATTTAAGTCCCTTACTTATTATCTATCGTAAAGTCGATTAATATTTTTCCATTTTCCGCTATTTTCAAGCAAAATGGCTAAATTATCCTCTGTTATTCTATAGCGCCAATTGCCCGTGGCAACTCCGGGGATATTCATTCTCGTATCCCTGCCAAAGCACAGCAAATCCTGCACAGGTATGATAACTGCCCGGGCGCGGCTGGCTAGCATACCGCGAATTATATCGGTGACGGCAAGGCTGAAATCATTATGTCTGATACCGAAATAGTCGAAGAGTATTTTTCTGTCCTCAAAAGGCATCTCGTATATCGCGCCGAGCAGAGTATTGTTATCGTGCGTACCCGTATATGCAAACACGTTTTCGTCCCACGTGTGTGGCAGATGCATAGAGTTAGCTCCGTTCATTGCGCCGAACTGAATAACGCGCATACCGGGCAGCTTGCCGTATGAGAGCAGTGATTGCACACTCTCACCAACCTCGCCCAAATCCTCAGCTATCACGGTTTTATTGCCGCACCACTCACGAAGCGCTTTAACAAAGGTGCGCCCCGGGCCCTTATTCCATTTTCCTTCCATTGCGTTTTCGGCATTTCCTGGCACAGAATAATAAGAGTCAAACGCGCGGAAGTGGTCTATCCTAACAGCGTCAAACATTCTATATGCAAATTCAATGCGCGAGCGCCAAAATTCAAACCCACCCCTTCGCATAGCGCGAAAGTTATATAAGGGGTTGCCCCAAAGCTGACCCTCCGGAGAAAAATAATCGGGCGGAACACCCGCAACCTCGCGGGGCAAATTATCCTTATCAAGCAAAAAGCTATCGGGGCTGCTCCATACGTCGGCACTGTCGTAATCAACGTACATCGGCAAATCACCGATAATCTCAACTCCACGTGAGTTGGCATACGTCTTAAGCTCCCGCCATCCTTTAAAGAACTCATAGTGCAGAAACTGCCAGAAAAAGAGTCTGTCGGGGTCCGGCTCGGCATCTCTGTGCCACTCTTGCCACGGTACAGTGCCAAAAGCATCTCTTAGAGAAAGAAACTCTACCGTTTTGGAAAGTCCTGACTCTTCTTTAAAAAAGTCGGCAATCTCGCCTCTGTCGGATACACGCATAGCCGCGCGGTATAAAAGGTCAAGCCTATCATTAGCAAGCCTTTCGTATTCACAGAGATAGGGTGTTTTTTCTTTTGCCCCCGAAAGCTCCGCCTCGGTTATAAGTCCTCGTGAGAACAGATTTTCCAGGTCTAAAAAATACGGATTTAAGCTAAATGAGCCGCGGGACTTATACGGAGAGAAATAGCTGTCGGTTAAAGTAAGCGGCAACACCTGCCAATAAGAAAACCCTGCCTCTGAAAGAAAGTCAATAAATCTGAAAGCACCCTTGCCAAGCGAGCCTACCGAATAGCCTGATGGCAGACTTGATATATGCATAAGCACGCCCGATTTTCTTTCCTTGCCCAAAAAAACACCCCCTTATCGTATTTTATACATTTTACCATATTTTCGGCACTATTACAACAATTCAAGAGAAAAAAGCTCGTCTATCGGTATCTCAAAGTCCGAAAATGCTATAATTCTTCGTATAGGGTCGATTTTCTTAAACTCTGCGCGCCGTGTTACGTATGCATCTACCGAATAATAAACGACCTCGACAACTGTGCCCTCACTTAAGGATAAAAGCCTTTGCGATAGCTCCTCTGCCGCGTCCTCTAGCAGCTCACGCCTTGGCGACTTAACACGCCTTTTGCTCTCTACCACACTATCGAAGCCACGCAGTGAGGCATACGGTAAAAACTGCTTTGCGCGCCCTTGATACGATTCTTGCATATTTTACCCCCCGTTGTGACCGCCCACCATAAGATTTCTTGCCCTGGCGGTTGATTTCGGCTCGAAGGACGAGCCCTTGACTATTGCATTTTTACCGAACCTATCCTTAATATCCACTACAGCAGACAAAAGGGCGTGCTCACGCATCAGAGCCTGTCTGTCGGTAAACATATCAGCCTCTACATACCTCTCGTCTATAAGATTGCCAAGTCCTATCGCAATATTTCTTACCTTCAAATCACGGCAAACCGTTCTGTCATAAACAGAATAAAAGCTCTCGCGCAAAAGCTTTAAGGAATTTGTGTGACCGATAAGCTTTGACGACACTCCGACGGGCTTCGGCGAAAAAAATGACGGCGTGCCGTATCTGCCGCTGTGATTGTATCCAACGCTCAGCGAAATTCTGTCGGTAGCTAAGCCCTTACCAATCATTTCAAGCACCGATACCTCTACCATTTCACCAAGAATCATTTTTGCGTCCTCTACCGAATACGGCTCAAATAGCACCTGACTGTGTGATATCGACGTCGCACGCGGTCTGTAGGCCTTTATATCTGCTATAGTACAGCTCTCCCTGCCGTTTGCGTGGTCTATAAGGTACTCTGCATTAACACCGAACTTTTTATACAGCAAGTCCTCGGGTATGCGCGCAACACCTTCAAGGTCGTATACACCCATTGTGCTAAGCGCCTTTGCCGTGCCGCTGCCTATATTCCATATATCGGTTATTGGGCGGTGAGTAGCAATTTCTCTTTTAAATACGTCGATATCCACCTCGGCTATACCGTCGGGGGATTTTTTTGCCATTATATCAAGCGCGACCTTTGAGAGGAAAAGATTTGTGCCTATACCCGCGCTTGACGGTATGCCCGTTTTGGCCTTTACCTCACTCATAAGCATACGCACAAGCTCGCGCGCACCCGTTTTGTAAAGCTTAAGATACGGGGTTAAGTCTATAAAGCACTCGTCTATAGAATAGACGTGGATATCGTCAGGGCTGATAAAGCCGAGATATATCGCGTATATCTCGGCCGAGCGCTCCATATAAAGCCGCATACGCGGCTTTGCCATAATATAATCAATTCCCAGAGGTATCTCAAAAACCCGACAGCGGTTTTTTATCCCAAGCCTTTTCATAGCCGGCGTTATCGCAAGGCAGATAGTTGCCTCTTCTCTCTCCGGGTCTGCGACTGCAAGGCGTGCCGTCATTGGGTCAAGACCGCGCTCAACACATTCAACCGATGCGTAAAAGGACTTAAGGTCTATACAGGCGTATACCTTATCCGACATCCTTTATTACCTTAACCGCAACGCCCTGCACGGCGAGGTGAAACGGGCGTATATCCGAATATCTCGGGTTCTCGGCTCTGAGTATTGCACTGCCGTCCTTATCGCGCAAAAATCTCTTAAGCGTGGTATCCGTTCCGTTAACAAGCGCGACTACTATATTGCCGTTTCTTGCAAGGGCGGTGCGCTTGATAAGCACTAAGTCACCGTCGTCAATACCGGCACCCGTCATAGAGTCCCCGTCAGCACGCAAAAGATAGCAATCTGTGCCCGTCCAATCGCGAGGCAAAGCAACATAGCCCTCTACAAGCTCGGTATGCTCCTCGGGCAGACCGCAGGGTATTGCACCGAGTATAGGCACGCGGCAAAACTCCATACGCATATTCTCCTGCCCCTTTATTTTGAGCGTATCCTTACCCGAATACTCAATAACCCCGCGCTCGCGCAGTATCATAAGATAGCGGTAGCCGACAGAGTTTGACATCTGCATATATTCAAGTATCTCACCGAATTTCGGTGACACTCCGTTATGCGATACTATATAGTCCTTGATAAAGGCGGCCATAGCATCAAGCTTTTCTTCATTTATCCTTTTCATGCCGTCCTCCTTAAGAGAAGTTTAAGTTCTTTTATATTATAGCTCGCTTTTTTCTTTTTGTCAAGTATATCGGGAAAAATATTTTTTGGTAAAAAAAGGGGGTACTGTGCTTT
>JAZRFH010000021.1:0-19953 GCA_045661245.1 Eubacteriales bacterium
TTATTTCTATATCCCGGCCACGGTGATAAAACGACGCTTCAAGATTTTATAAAGCATTTTATGTAACGCTCAAAGGAGATAAGTATGGAAGAGCTTAAAAATAATTTTATACATGACATCATTGACGAGGATTTGCGTGAAAACCCTGATTTAAAAATCCATACACGTTTCCCGCCTGAGCCTAATGGATATCTTCATATTGGCTCTGCAAAGGCTATATGGATAAATGCAATGACAGCTAAGAAATACGGCGGACTCTTTAATCTGAGGTACGACGATACTAACCCCTCCAAAGAGGATAACGAGTACGTAGAGAGTATATACGAGGACCTCAAGTGGCTTGGCTGCGAGCCTTCTGGCGGAATATTCTACGGCTCTGATTATTTTGATAAATGCTACGAGTTTGCTGTACAGCTGATTAAAGACGGTAAGGCATACGTATGCGACCTTTCTTCAGACGAGATGCGCGACTATCGCGGTACCTTGACAGAGGCGGGTAAAAACAGCCCCTACCGTGACAGGACGGTTGAAGAGAACCTTGACCTCTTCGAGCGTATGAAAAACGGTGAATTTCCCGACGGTGCCAAGACTTTAAGAGCAAAGATTGATATGGCGTCGCCTAACATCAATATGCGTGACCCGGCAATTTATCGAATTGTTCACACAGACCACCATAGACAAGGAAATAAGTGGTGCATTTACCCTCTTTATGACTATGCACATCCAATTCAGGATGCTCTTGAGGGCATTACACACTCACTTTGCTCAATAGAATTTGAAAACCACAGACCGCTTTACAATTGGGTAGTAGAAAATATAGGATTTGACAAAAAGCCTAAACAAAGAGAATTTGCAAGGCTAAACGTAACACATACTGTAATGTCTAAAAGATATCTAAGAAAGCTTGTGGAAACAGGCCTTGTTGACGGTTGGGACGACCCAAGAATGCCTACCTTGCAGGGTTTACGCCGCAGGGGATACACTCCTTCAGCTATCTTTGATTTTGTAGCACGCGCAGGCGTTGCTAAAGCATATAGTGTTGTTGACTATGAGCTATTAGAGCATTGCATACGCGAGGAGCTTAATGATACTGCCAATAGACGTATTGCTATCCTTCACCCCATTAAGGTAGTAGTAACAAACTATCCCGAAGATAAGGTCGAATACTTTGATTTGCCGAATAATCCGACACACCCCGAGTCTGGTACTCGTAAGGTTCCGTTTACCCGAGAGCTTTATATAGACGCAGATGATTTTGCTGAGGTGCCCCCGCCAAAATTCTTCAGAATGAAGCCCGAGGGTGAGGTAAGGCTTATGGGTGCTTATATAGTTAAATGCAACGAAATCGTTAAGGACTCGGACGGAAATATCATTGAAATCAGATGTACTGCAGACCTTGAAACAGGCAACGGTATGCCTACCGATGGCAGAAAGGTAAAGGGAACAATTCACTGGCTATCCTCTAGCTTTGCTAAGGATACTACCGTTATGCTCTACGATTTTCTATTTGATATTGAGAATACGGCAGATATACCCGAAGATAAAACCTACGACGATTATCTTAACACTAACTCGGTTATCGAGGTAAGAAATGCTAAAATTGAGCCTGCCCTCGCCGATTCTGATGCGGGCGAAAGATTCCAGTTTGTAAGAACAGGTTATTTCGTTAAAGATACAAAGCGTGAAAACGTATTCAACCGAATAGTTGGACTTAAGGATAGCTATCCTAAAAAATAAAATTCAAGAAAACCGAGCTAAAACTCGGTTTTCTCTTTAGGTGGAATATGACTTTGAAATCAATATTTAAAAGAGCATTATTCTATATATCCGTACCGACTTGTGTTTTATGTGACGAAAGATTGGATTTTGAAGACAAGGGCCTTTGTAAGTCGTGCCGTTTAAAATATGATAATCACAAGACAAGGGACTGCGCACGATGTGGCAAAAAGCTGCACTTTTGTACGTGTGCATCGGATTTTCTTGTATCTCATTCTGTAAAGCGTCATATTAAGCTTTTCAGGTATATGAAGAGGCAAGAGGCAGAGGCAGGTAAGCATCTGGTTTATTCACTAAAGCGTGATAACAGGGAAGATGTGCTTAATTTTCTTGCCTGTGAGCTGGAGTCGGCAATTAGAGCGTCATTTGATATATCTGACCCAGCCAAGTATTATATTACAAACGTACCCCGCAGAAGGAATGCTATAATTAAATACGGCTTTGACCATACTGCGTGCCTAGCCGCAAAATTAAGCGTGAGGCTTGATATAGAATATAAAACACTCTTAATTTCTAAATCAAAGCTTGCGCAAAAGGAAACGAAGGGTAGTGATAGACTTACTAACGTAAACTTCGATTACAAACCGCGTCATAACGTTAATTTATCGGGTAAGACTGTATTTATAATCGACGACCTCGTTACTACAGGTGCCTCAATGTGTGCCTCTGCTATGCTAATTAAGGGCCTCGGTGCACGAGAGTGTGTTGCAGTATCAATTGCTGTAGCAAAAGGAGAAAATAGTTAAAAAAACAAAAGGCTGAGAGAAATCTCAGCCTTTTTAAAAAGCATATTAAACAATTAGCTCAACTTAGAGTTGTTAATCTTTATGCCGGGGCCCATAGTAGTAGCTACTACGCAGCTCTTAATGTACTGACCCTTTGCAGCAGCGGGCTTAGCCTTGATAACAGCACCAACGAGAGTGTTAAAGTTCTCTGTGAGCTTCTCAACGCCAAATGATGCCTTGCCGATAGGGCAGTGGATAATGTTGGTCTTGTCAAGACGGTACTCAATCTTACCTGCCTTAGCCTCAGTAACAGCACGAGCAACGTCGGGAGTAACAGTACCTGCCTTGGGGTTAGGCATAAGGCCCTTAGGACCAAGCACCTTACCAAGACGGCCGATAACGCCCATCATATCGGGAGAAGCGATTACAACGTCAAAGTCAAACCAGTTCTCAGAGGTTATTTTCTGAACGTAATCCTCAGCACCAACGTAATCAGCACCTGCTGCAAGAGCAGCATCAGCCTTGTCGCCGCGAGCAAATACAAGAGTTCTTACAGTCTTACCTGTACCGTTGGGAAGAACGATAGCACCTCTAACCTGCTGGTCAGCGTGACGAGAGTCAACACCCAAACGAATATGAACCTCAACAGTTTCGTCAAACTTAGCCTTAGCTGTCTGGCAAACCAGAGAAACAGCCTCCTCTACATCGTAGAGCTTAGACTTATCAACAAGCTCAGCGCTTGCCATATATTTTTTACCCATTTTAGCCATTTCTACAACTCCTCCTTACTCTTCAACAGTAACGCCCATGCTACGTGCAGTACCTGCAACCATGCTCATAGCAGCCTCAATAGTTGCTGCGTTAAGGTCGGGCATCTTAGTTTCTGCGATTTTACGAACCTGCTCCTTAGTTAAGTGAGCTACCTTGGTCTTGTTGGGAGTAGCAGAAGCGGTTTCAATACCTGCTGCCTTCTTGATAAGAACTGCTGCAGGGGGAGTCTTAGTAACGAACGTAAATGATCTGTCAGCGTATACGGTAATGATTACGGGGATAATAAGACCGATATCATTCTTTGTTCTCTCGTTAAATTCCTTAGTGAAGTTAGGAATTGAAACACCGTACTGACCGAGTGCAGGACCAACGGGGGGCTGGGGAGTAGCCTTACCTGCGGGAAGCTGCAATTTAATATAACCTTGAATTTTCTTTGCCATAATATTTACACCTCCAAATGTGGTATTTAAACGGAAGAATTTAAAAGAATTTTTCTTCCTCCCACCTTTGCTTCAAAAGAAGCATACAGAATAAATCAGTTATTCTGCCAAACCAACGTCCTTGGTTTCAACCATGATAGGTATATCACGTTTACCGGTATTTGCAAGAACAACGAGTGATTTTTTATCCTCACTGATTTCCTGCAGGATACCCTCGTATCCTTCGAATATACCCGAAATAACCTTAACCTTATCTCCAAGCTTGAATTTAAATTCAGCCTTTGCAGACTCAACCTGTGCAAATTCAACCTCTTCGTCGGTAAGCGGAGTAGGCTCTGACCCGGGGCCTACAAAGCCCGTGACGCCTGTGATGTTTCTTACAACATGCCAGCTTTCGTCAGTCATTGTCATTTTAACGAGAACATAGCCGGGGAAAACCTTCGTTTCAACAACCTTTTCTTCACCCTTATCATTGATAACAACCTCTGTATTAACAGGAACCTGTACGTCGTAGATAAGATGGCCAAGACCACGGTTTTCAACTATCTTCTCAATACTAGCCTTAACCTTGTTTTCATAACCTGTATAGGTATGCGCAACATACCATCTGGGACCCAGGTTTTTTTCATCAATATTGCTCATTTGCTTTAACCTATAAGACCTGCAAGGGTGTTAAGTAACCAAGAAGCTCCAAGATCGACGAGTGCAATCGCGATGCTCATAGCGAGAACAGTGATAATAACAAGCTTAGTGCTCTTTTTTAGCTCAGCCTTAGGGGTCCAAACAACCTTTTTCAGCTCGCCTATGGTATCCGTAGTAAACTTACGGATTTTCTTCCATACTCTTACAAACACATTATTCTTCTTCATATCGTTTTCCTCTCGAAATTACTTGCTTTCCTTATGCATAGTGTGTTTGCGACAGAAGCGGCAGTACTTTTTCATTTCAAGCCTGTCCGGATCATTCTTCTTGTTCTTTTCTGTGTCATAATTCCTCTGCTTGCACTCAGAGCAAACTAATGTAATCTTGACTCTCATTTATATCGGCACCTCCTAATAGAATTCAGGGCAAACCCTGTTTAATACCTCCCTCAAATACGAAAGCGGTGCAATTTTGTCCCAAAAAAAGCACACAAAAAAAGCCCTCGAAAGAGGTATGGATATTTTACCATAAATTTGCGAGGTTGTCAATAGATTTTAAAAAATATTTTAAAATACTTGTATTTATATTTTGATTATATTATAATAATAGAAAAAACTTGGAGTTGGAAATGAAAATTAAGGTTCTCGACCATAATTCATTAGGAATTGATTTAGACCCGTCACCTCTGTCAAGATACGGTGAGCTTGAGGTTTACGGTGCTACAGATAGCGAAGAGCTATCTGCTCGTATATATGATGCAGACGTTATTATTATCAACAAAATTAAGGTTGATAGGGAATGTATGCTTTCCGCGCCTAATTTAAAACTAATATGCATTTTTGCAACAGGATATGATAATATTGATACAAAATCCGCAAAGGAACTGGGAATAGGTGTATGTAACGTTCCTGCTTACTCGACAGACAGTGTAACTGTATGTACTATTTCAACGACACTTGCGCTTTTAACTCACTTAAGAGAATATAACAGATATATTAGGAGCGGTGAGTACTCAAAATCGGGTATACCAAATAAGCTAGAGCCTGTTTTTCACGAGTTAAGGGATAAAACATGGGGTATAATCGGTGCAGGTAATATAGGTAGTGCAGTAGCCAAGGTAGCTGAAGCCTTTGGCGCACGAGTTCTCGCCTATAAAAGAACGCCTACAGATAAATTCAACTGTGTTGATATAGACACTTTATGCAAAGAAAGCGATATAATAACTATCCATTGCCCTTTAAACGACGGGACAAGAGGGCTTATCTCTAAAGAAAAGATAGATATTATGAAAGACGGCGTTATTATTGTAAACGAGGCCAGAGGTGCAGTTGTCGTTGACGAGGATATTGTTGCAGGGGTTGAAAACGGTAAAATCGGCGGATTTGGCAGTGACGTATACAACGTTGAGCCATTTGCAATAGAGCACCCATTTTATAGAATAATGAACAGAGATAACGTAATTTTAACTCCACACTGTGCTTGGGGCGCAAAAGAGGCGCGCGAGAGATGCTTGTCTGTAATATGTGACAATATTGAAAGCTATCTCTCTGGCGGAAATTTAAATAGAGTTGAAAAGTAATAATAAATCGGGGGAGCAGAATTTTTGCTCCCCAAAATATTGATTTAAGCTCTGTCGACAGTAATAACGCAGTAACAGTCGCTTCTTCGCCTCTGTATTTCTGCCTCAATATTTTTTGTAATATCCTCGATATTACCCTTGATTTCGAAAGGCAGAACAAGGTCGAAAATTAAGTTAGTGTGAGTAACTCCGACAACAGTACGGAAGTCGTGTATATCAGCTTCCGGAACAACGGATTTTACTGTTGTACTCGTAAAATTACGCAATTCATTTACCGTTTCGTCATTTGTTACAATGGGGTCCATATGTATCGTGCAAAGTATACCCAGCTCTTCGTTTATCCTGCGCTCAACATTGTCAATCTTATCGTGCAGCAAATATATGTCTTCTGCACCGTCCACCTCTGCGTGAAAGGAAGAGAAATAATGCCTAGGGCCATAGTTATGTACAAGCATATCGTGTACTCCGAGTATTTCGGGGCACTCTGCAACAATTCCCTTAATTGAATCTGTCACCTCGTCAACAGGTGCTTCACCCAATAGAGAATTTTTGGTTTCATTAAGGATACGTATTCCAGCAATAATAATTAAAAACGAAACGATAATACCAACAATACCGTCAATAAACCATAAATCGGTAATGTAAATAACAATCGTTGATACCAGCACTGCAGTTGTTGAAACAGCGTCAGAGAAGGAATCTATGCCTGACGCCTTAATTACTGTTGAATCAATTCTATTTGCAATCTTCAAATCAAACGTTCCAAGCAATATCTTAAAAAAAACCGATACACCCAGAATAGAAAATGTAAGTATTGGCATATCAAGATGCAAAAGCTCCTTGTTTATGAGGCCACTCACAGATTCAACCATAAGCTCGAAGCCTACGAGTAGAATTAAAAATGATACAATCATTGAGCAAACGTACTCAAATCTTGCATGGCCAAACGGATGGTCACGGTCAGCGGGTTTGGAAGAAATCTTAAAAGAAAAGAATGTAACTACAGATGCACCTGCATCTGAAAGATTATTTAAGGCGTCGGCTACGATTGCAATCGAGCCTGACAAAAGACCTGCGGTGAGCTTTATAGCAGCAAGAAGTACGTTTACGAAAACGCCGACAACGCTGGTGATAACACCACACCTCTCCCGTGCTTTTACACTAACGTCCCCCTCTGTTGTGCCAACTATTTTACTGACTATAAAATTTAACATAAATACCTCAAAATATTCCTTTACAAAATACGACAAATATGATACAATATATCTATAAATTATTCGAAGGACAAAGCAAAAATGCTATTAAAAACATATTGCCTTGAAGGCAGCTGTAAGCGTGAATTTGACACTGAAATTAAATTCAATCTTGCATCAGCTAAATATGACGGTGCAAATCTTGTAAGGCTCTCAATAATGAAAAGTAATGACGAAAATGAAAACTGTCGTCTTCTGTCATGCGTCAGTAAGGTTTTAAGCTCACTTAAAAAGCAGGGCACGGTTAATTTCTTTGTAAAACCCGAACAAATGGAGCAAAATACTACCGAGGCTGAATATATAACCAATCTTTACGGCGGAGAAATTGAGCCTCAAAACGACCGCTTTAATATATACGTAAAAATCTAAACAAAGGGCTGTTGCTTGTGCAACAGCCCTAAATCTTTACTCAAGATTAATTCTTTGACTCAAGAAAACGAACTACATCGCCCACTGTCTTAAAGGTATGAAGCTCATCGTCACCGATTTCAACGTTAAACTTTTCCTCACAGGTGTAAACAAGGTCAGCAAGCTCAAGCGAGTTGATGCCAAGGTCTGCTGCAAGCTCAGCTTCCATTGTAACGTCGTCGGGATTAACACGAAGGTCGTCTACAAGGAACTGCTTAAAGGTCTCGAACATATAAACCTCCTCTATCTAAATGAAATAGTCAACGGTATTCCGTTTACTTTAGTATAATACAATATATGCGACGGTTTGTCAAGTCTTTTTATAAAATTTGTTGACACGGGTAATATTTTAATATATAATTAATCTAGAATGTAAAAGGAGGTTTTTATGAGTTATTGGTGGTTTTGGCTCGCAATAATTATTATTGCTATTGTTGTTGAAGTGTTTACTGAACAGTTAGTTTCCATATGGTTTATACCCGGTGCGCTGGTTTCAATCGTTTTTGATTTATGTGATGCTAAGTTTGTATGGCAGCTTCTTGTTTTTCTTGCTTTATCAATAATAGGTATCGTAATTGGTAAGAAATTTTTATCAAAATATAAATCGAATAATTTGCAAAAAACGAATATTGATGCCATAATCGGTGAAAAATGTATTGTTACCGAAAAGATAGACAACTTTGCAGGCTGCGGGCAGGCTAAGGTACGCGGTCAGATTTGGTCGGCGCGCGGTGTTCTTGAAGACGACGTTTTTGAGCCCGGAGAGATTTTGCAGGTTGTTGCAATAGAAGGCGTTAAATTGATTTGTAAGAAAATTTAAATAGGAGAAGTTTGATTATGTTTGATTCTTTACTGGCACCGGCAGGAACAGGTATTCTCGTCGTTATTCTTGTAATTCTTGCTACGATAGCCGCTATCCTTGTAAGCAACATTAAAATTGTCTCTCAAGCTACGGCCCAGGTTATTGAAAGGCTTGGAAGCTATAAAACAACTTGGCATACCGGTCTGCATTTTAAGATACCCTTCATTGAAACTGTAGTAAAAAAGGTTACGTTGATGGAGCAGGTCGCTGACTTTCCGCCCCAGCCCGTTATTACAAAGGATAACGTAAGAATGCAGATAGATACAGTAGTTTTCTATCAGATTACCGACTGTAAGCTTTTTACCTATGGTGTAACAAATCCCATTCTTGCTATTGAGAGCCTTACAGCTACAACCTTGCGTAACATTATCGGTGAGCTTGACCTTGACCAGACACTTACCTCGCGTGACATTATTAATACTAAAATGCGCGCGATACTTGACGAGGCAACTGACCCTTGGGGTATTAAGGTAAACAGAGTAGAGCTTAAAAACATTATTCCGCCTCGCGAGATTCAGGATGCCATGGAAAAGCAAATGAAGGCTGAACGTGAAAGGCGTGAGCTTATCCTTAAAGCAGAGGGCGAAAAAAATTCTACTATTCTTGTTGCAGAAGGTAGAAAGCAGGAAATGATTTTAGCGGCTGAGGCTGAAAAGCAGTCTGCAATTCTTCGTGCCGAGGCTGTAAAGGAAGCAAAGGTAAGAGAAGCTGAGGGTGAAGCTGAGGCTATTCTTAAAATTCAGGAAGCGACCGCTCAGGGTATTAAAATGATAAATGAAGCAGCGCCCAGCCAAGCTGTAATTTCGCTAAAGGGAATTGAGGCTTTTGCTAAGGCATCTGACGGTAAGGCCACAAAAATTATTATTCCTTCCGAAATTCAGAACCTAGCAGGTCTTGCTACAGCACTTACAGAAACAGTAGATAATAAATAAGACAATAAAAAACACCCGCAGGCCTTTTCCACTTGGTACTCTGCGGGTGTAATTCTTTATTAAATTGATGTAAAAAATTGTTTTATACTATTGACAAAGGTAAAAACATCTGTTATAATAAGTAGCGTCGCTGACAGATATGTGCCTTTAGCTCAGCTGGATAGAGCAACTGCCTTCTAAGCAGTAGGTCGGGGGTTCGAGTCCCTCAAGGCACGCCATTTATGGTGGGATTAGCTCAGTTGGTTAGAGCGCCAGGTTGTGGCCCTGGAGGTCGTGGGTTCGAATCCCATATTTCACCCCATAATTTTACCGCACACTTTTGGTGTGCGGTTTTTCTTTATATAACACTTGCAGTTATTTCTTCAAGCCTCAGCTCGCCATCGACTATTTGGATATAAATGCTTTTGCAACCAATATTGTCAAGCAGCTTATCCGAGATTTTATTTTCTATTACTGAATGAACAAATCTTATAATACTTCTAGCTCCATATTTTATTGCGTCACAATTATTTATAACGTATTCTAAAAGGTCAGCGGAGTATTTTACACTAACGTCTCTGTCATTTAAACGGGCACAAAGCTCTTCTACGTGTTTTTTTGCAATATCAAGTATCGCATTTTTGCTTAGGCGTTCAAATAAAATTACTTCGTCGATACGATTTATAAATTCAGGTCTGAAATATCCGTCAAGTAATGCACGCGCATCAATCTCATTATAATTTGATACAAATCCCAAAGAGCCGCCAACCGAATTCTTACGGTAAATATTCGTAGTCATAATGATATAAACGTTTCTGAAGCTTACAGTTCTTCCTTGGGAGTCTGTCAGCATACCGTAATCAAACATCTGTAAGAAGAGATTTATTACGTCCTTGTCAGCCTTTTCAATCTCGTCAAGCAAAATAAGGGCATTGGGGTTTCTCCTAATTGCCTCCGTTAGCTTTCCTCCCTCGTCACTGCCTACGTATCCGGGCGGAGAGCCAATAAGCTTTGAAACCGAATGTTTTTCAGAATACTCTGACATATCTAGTCTTATAAATGAGCTGTCTGTAGGGAAGAGCTCTTTAGCCAGCGCAGATGCAAGTGACGTTTTACCAACACCGCTTGGGCCTGTAAACAAAAAAATTCCCTTTGGTCTATCAATATTGACAAGACCCATTTCATAACGTTTAATTGCACCCACGAGCGTATGAATGGCCATAGTCTGACCAATAACCCTTTTATTTAACCTTTCTTCAAGCAAAGGGTAATTCCGTGTGTCTTCAATACTTGATATTCCTGTTATCTCACTTACCACAGCCTTAATTGATTGAACAGTAACACGAGGCTTACCAAGTCCCTGCGACAAGCTTTGATTTATTTCATACTCGGTGCGGTATACATCCTCAAGCTCCTTGATTTTTACTGCTAGATTATAGTCGTCAGCAAGTAATGCTGCTTCCTTTTTCTTTAGGCTCTGCTCGGGATTAAATATCTTTTCTGAGTTTTTTGCTGCATCTTTGTTTGCAATTGCATATGCACAGGCTTCGTCTAACAAATCAATCGCTTTATCGGGCAAATATCTATCAGATATATATCTTACACTGAATTTTACAGCACCTTCAATAGCTGAGTCTTCTATTATGCAACCGTGATGCTCCTCATATCTTTCCTTAAGTCCGTAAAGCATTTGAGTAGTCCTCTCTGCGCTCGGCTCTTCAATTTTAATAGGCTGAAATCTACGCTCCAGTGCAGGGTCACGCTCAATGTATTTATGATATTCTGAAAAAGTTGTAGCACCGATAATTTGTATCTCTGCTCTTGATAGCTGTGGCTTAAGTATATTTGCAGCATCAATCGCACCCTCAGCTGCACCGGCACCGACAATTGTGTGTATCTCGTCAATAAAGAGAATTACTGATTTGTTTTTTGCAACCTCATTAACAATGTTTTTTATTCTTTCCTCAAAGTCGCCTCGGTATTTAGCACCTGCAACCATAGACGTTAAATCAACAGAAATTATGTTTTTGCCCTTGAGAAAATCTGGAACGTCATTTTTAGCTATACGTAATGCCAACCCCTCTATAATTGCCGTTTTACCAACTCCTGCTTCACCTATTAGGCAAGGGTTGTTTTTGTTTTTTCTACATAGAACTCTGATTATTCTGTTGGTTTCTGTCTCTCTGCCTATAACAGGGTCAAAGGTATTTGATTTAGCAAGCTCGGTAAGATTTTTTCCGTATTGCTTTAAAAAAGGCGCATTCAAGTCATTATTTTTCTGTTTTTCGTTTTTTTCTTTATTCTTTAACAGGTTTAATAGCTCCCCACGTATTTCCTGAATATCCGCACCTGTAATACGTAAAAGCTTTACAGCGACACAGTTTTTTTCCTCGACTAAAGAATATAGAATATGGTCAGTACCAATAATACCACCGTCGAATTTTTCCGCATTAGAATATGACTCTTCAAGCACCTGCCGAGCGCGCGGAGTTATATCCTTTACAGATAGAGTGCTTTTGACACCCGCGCCGGAATAATCGCATACTGCACGGTAAAGGCGGTTGTAATCAACACCGTGCTTTGACAGGATATATGACGAGCAAGACCCCTCGTTCTTCACAAGAGAGAGCAATATATGCTCAGTACCGATATAGGTATGTCCAAGCATCTCGGCGATACTCACAGAATCATTTAGGGCTTTTTCTGCTTTTTCAGTAAATCTTCTCTTCATTTTTGCTCCTTGTTGGAATGTTTTTCATATTATAGACTGAAAAGCAGCATTTCTTTCAGCCTTAAAGCTTTAAGAGCTTGTCATAGAATACCTCATCTATATAATCTGCATCGCCGAGCATAAATATTTTTCTAAGCTCACTTACTGCAGAGGCACTCGCGTCGGAGAAATACGGCCCACGCGGCTTCTGTAAATCAAGTGAGAGAGCATCAATTGCATGTCTTAGCATTGTATTAAGTATATTTGGACCGTCACCGATATCTCCCTTTGAGTATGGAAATTCATTTTTGAATGGAATTTTTTCTGTCACCTCACGTTTTAAAACATTCATTCTATATTCGTCTAATATGGAAACAAAGGTTTCATAATCAACTTTTCCGCTTTCGGCGAGGGAATTGTTTCTCTGATGTGCCAGAACTTCCTCGCGCGTTCTAACATCGTAATTACCGTTTTCATTTAGGTTTAGCATACGCTGCACGCGTCTTATAGCCGCAGGTTTATCCTTTATATCGTACATTTATCCTCCTATTCCGTACCCCGGAAATTGCTCATCGTTAACGATATTCCCGGCATAAAGGTCATCATAAACGTTTATAATAGAATTCCACGCCTGTGCATTTACCCTCTCGGGGTTGCCGCCTAAACCAAAAACAGACTTAAAAGCCGAAACTGCACGGGCCGTTGCAGGACCAAAAGAGCCGTCCACCGTTACCTTGGGTATCTGTGTATAGGTGTTTGCAATATAGTTAAGGTATTGCTGCAATGCAACTACGTCGTCACCCTCTAATCCCTCTCGTAAAACTCTGCCGGGATAGGGAAGTATTACTCCCTCGGTAAACACATAGGGAATACGCCTAAGAATATCGTAATAGTTGTTTTCAATACTGTTCCAGGTTAAATCGTCAACAACACCAGTTTCTTCAAGTCCGTACGTTCTCTGATACTGCCTTACAGCATTCTCCGTGGTTGGTCCAAAATCTCCGTCTGCCGTTATTTGTGCAAGTGTAGGGATAAATAACGATAAATATGCAAGATAATACTGTAGAGTAAAAACACCGTCCCCCGTTGACCCAACGGAAAGCACACCGGGGTAGGATGTTTCAAGCTCGTTTAGAGAGAGTCCCTCAGATGTTATTGCGCTAAGCTCTTTAACGCTAGTATATATAGCATTTATTCTATTCCAAGTTGCTTTTCCTATAATACCGTCAGGGGTTAGGCTGAAAACCTCTTGAAATTTTCTTACTGCATTTTCGGTTGCTTCGTCAAAAAAGCCGTCTACGCTTGGTATTTTAGGTATGCCGGGAAAATTTCTTGATATTCTGTTTAGCCTTATCTGCATAAGCTCGACGTTTCTGCCCGTACTTCCGAGCGAAAGGGGAACTCTTGGGTATGCGTTCACATTGTTTTCAACGGGCACGTTAGTTACTATTTCTATATCGTTACCGTAAAAGCGTCGCAGAATCTCGTCATACGCAAGCCCCTCATTGGCAAGAGAAACGGAGCCCCATTGTGTCAGACCGTTACAATTAACCTCAACTCCGTCACAAAACTCAGCAAACAGTGGCTCTACGTTGCCCTCACGCCTTATATAGCTGTCGTAAACCTCGTCAACAATTTCAGCAACGTTATCGTAAATATCCCTTTGATATACGTAGGTTTGGTCATAAGCAGGCGAATTTGTAATATCAAAATTCCTACCGCGATTTCTGTAAAACCCCGTATAAACTCTGTTTAGTGCTACCGAAATCTGTGCCAGCACGTTAGCCTTTATCGCTTCCTCGGGCCAGGTCGGATATATTTCGCTTGATGCAACGTTTTTTATGTAGTTAGAGAAGGTTTCAGTTACGTTTTGTGCATCACTGTCAGGCGCGCCAAGGTGAATAACAATAGTTTCGGGTATAGTTGGCTGTGGCATAAAATTACCCCCTATAGATAAAGATTTTCATATATTACAGCGTTTATGTTACCGCTGGGATAGTCAGCACCGCTTTCCTCAGGAATCATATTTACTGGCAATATTGCATCTATCCCTCCAAAAACAGGTACGCTTTTAACTGTTTTAGTATAATAACCATCCTTTGAAATTGTAATATCATACGTAGCATACGGTTGCTCACTCGGCGAGGGAGTAAGTGAATACATTGAGGCTGGTGCCGGCAAAATTAAAAGTGGCGTAATACCGTCGACGTCGGTAGTTACAAAATATGATACATCAGCAGTAAACTCGTCAGCCCCCTTTAGCAAAACACCGGCCCCCTCTATCGGTAGAGCCTCATTTGCTACAAATGCCCTTATTCTTAAGGTACCGTTACTTTTTTCCATTATACCTCCTAAAGGATTATTACTAATTTAATTCTATTCAATTTGTAAAAAATTGATAAGAGGACAGTTTTTTTATAGCTAAAATTGTATTAAGATAAGTCTGTTTTTATGTCGATTTCCCTTGACATTAATATTGTTATCATATATAATTATAGAGTAAAATTAAATAATCTGCTATGGAGAGTAAAAATGAAGGACACATTGTACGGAGAACTTAGCGTTATCGGAATGCGCGGCTGTGAGGATTTTGTTAATCAGGTTGACTTTTATCTTAAAGAGTGGCGCCGTCACGATACTGACGGAACCTTTCTGATTGATGCCTCTTGCCCGAGATTCGGCAGCGGAGAAGCAAAAGGAACTATCCACCATTCACTTAGAGGTAACGACGTCTATATTGTTGCAGACGTATTCAATCACGGTGTAACATACGATATGTACGGAAAGACTGTACCTATGAGTCCTGACGACCATTTTCAGGACCTTAAGCGGATTATTGGAGCTATAGGTGGTAAGGCACGCCGTATCAGCGTTATTATGCCTATGCTTTATGAAGGCAGACAGCATAAGCGCTCGGGCAGAGAATCGCTTGACTGTGCGCTTGCTCTTCAGGAGCTTGTAAATATGGGTGTTACTAATCTTGTAACGTTTGATGCTCATGACCCTAGAGTTCAGAACGCCGTACCGCTTGCCGGATTTGAAGATGTTAGAAGCTCTTACCAAATGATTAAGGCGCTGTTAAAAGAGTGTCCAGACATAGTAATTGACCCTGATAATACAATGATAATTTCACCTGACGAGGGTGGTATGGGTAAATGTATGTACTACTCGTCGGTTATGGGCATTGACCTCGGTATGTTCTACAAGCGCCGCGATTATTCTGTTATTGTAAACGGTAAAAACCCTATAGTAGCACACGAGTATCTCGGACGTGACGTTAAGGACAAGGACGTAATTATAGTTGATGATATGATTTCCTCAGGTGACTCGGTAATTGACGTTGCACGTCAGCTTAAGGCAAAGGGTGCTAAGCGCATATTTGTTTTTGCTACCTTTGGCTTATTCTGCAACGGTCTTGAAAACCTTGACGCAGCTTATGAGGAAAATGTTTTTGATAAGGTATTCACAACAAACCTTGTATACAGAACACCCGAACTGCTTGCACGTAAATGGTATAGCGAGGTTAATATGTGCAAATACGTTGCATATATTATCGATACATTAAACCACGACCAGACAATCAGTCATTTGCTTAACCAGTCTAAAAAGATACACAATGTACTTGCAGCACATAACAAAAAGACTGCTAAAAAGTAATTTTTTCGGGGATTTTGGCTATCTAATGCCATATCCCCGTTTGTATTAAGGGGGGGCTTAATCTTGAGGATAACGCTGGAATCGGATTACGCACTGAGAATTGTTACAACGCTTGCTGAAGACGAGGGATTGCTTGATGCTAAGGCTATAGCTGATAAAACTCTCGTATCACAGAAGTTTGCGCTTAAGATTCTCAGAAAGCTTACTATCGGTGGAGTAGTAAGCTCATATAAGGGTGCTAAGGGAGGATATAAGCTTAGACGTGCGCCAGAGGAGATTACACTCAAGCAGGTAATTGAGCTTATTGACGGGCCGATTGTAATTGCAAGATGCCTTGAGGGCAGTGAAGAGTGCACTTTAAACCCCGATAAGTCCTCTTGTGTATTCCACCATATTTTTGACTCCATCAGTATTGACGTTGCAAGAAAGCTTAGCAAAATCACAATTAAGGATATTCTTACCAAAGAATACTCTTTATTATAACGGGGGAGAAATATGTCTGTATTAACTAAAATATCCTTTCCCGGCATCGGTATAGGAGAGATAAATCTTAACAGTACCGCATTTTCAATCGGCAATGTATCTATTGCATGGTATGCGCTGATAATTACGCTTGGAATGATTTTAGCGGTGACATACGTGATTTACAGGGCAAAGGCAATAGGTATTAAGGTTGACGACGTAATAGACTTTGCTATTTTCGTAATACCTATTGGTATTCTCGGTGCTAGGCTTTATTACGTGCTTATGAAGCTTGAGGACTTTCACTCGATAGGTGATGTTTTTAATATACGAAGCGGCGGCTTAGCTATATACGGCGGTATAATTGCAGGTACGTTAACCGTAATTGCTGTATGTTATTTCAAAAAAATATCGTTCCCGGCATTTGGTGACTGTATAGTTCCCGGTCTGATACTTGCCCAGTCTATCGGAAGATGGGGCAATTTCGTAAACGTTGAGGCTTATGGCAGCCCAACACGAAATCCACTTAGAATGTGCGGCACAAGCATTGCAAATGAGCTTTTAGGAAAGAATCTGATAAACAGCGAGCAGTATTCTGAAATTATTGCAAGCACCCTCGGTGTTCACCCCACGTTTTTCTATGAGTCAATGTGGAATCTTCTAGGCTTTGTGCTTATAAACATCTTTTACAAGAAAAAGAAATACGACGGCCAATTTATACTCATAATCTTCGCTTGGTACGGCCTTGGCAGGCTTTGGATTGAGGGGTTAAGAACAGATAGTCTATATTTATTCGGCTCTGGCATCAGAGTTTCGCAGCTGCTTGCAGGAATATTATTAGTAGTATGTACGGGACTGCTCATTTATTTTGCTATAAAAAGGCCGAAGAAAGAAATGTTCTATTATATTAAGCAAAACAAGAAAAAGGAAAAATAAACAATGGCAGAAATCATTGACGGCAAATTAGTATCAAACGCTAAGCGTGAAAAAATAAGGGACTCTGTAGCAGAGCTTAAGGCACAGTACGGTATAACTCCCGGCCTTGCCGTAATACTTGTAGGTGAAAATCCCGCATCACAGGTATACGTAAGAAACAAGCATAAGGCATGCAGTGACGTAGGTATAAACTCAATTCAAATATATATGGGTGAAGAAACAACAGAAGAAGAGCTTCTTAAAAAAATATCGGAGTTGAATTGCGACTCCGATGTTCACGGAATACTCGTTCAGCTCCCCTTACCTAAGCATATTAACGAGGAAAGAGTAATAAATGCGATTATTCCTACTAAAGATGTCGATGCATTTCACCCTGTGAACGTTGGCAAAATAATGATAGGTAATTACTCATTTTTACCTTGTACCCCTGCGGGAATTATGACACTGCTTGATTACTATAAAATTGATATAACCGGTAAAAAATGCGTAATTGTCGGCCGCAGTAATATAGTTGGTAAACCAATGGCACTTTTACTGCTTGAAAAGAACGGCACACCTACTGTTTGCCACTCCAGAACACGTGATTTATCGCTTATAACGCGTGAGGCAGATATACTTGTAGTTGCTATAGGTAAGCCTAATTTCATCGGCGCTGACGGCGTTAAAGAGGGCGCTGTGGTAATTGACGTTGGTATTAACAGACTTGATAATGGCAAGCTAACGGGCGACGTGAATTTTGCTGAAGTTGAGCCTAAAGCATCATATATTACGCCCGTTCCGGGTGGTGTTGGTCCTATGACTATAACCACACTTTTGGAAAATACGCTTACAGCAGCTAAGCTTACGGTAAAAAATTGACTTTTTGTAAAAATACTTAAAAAAATACTTGACAAAATATTACTTGTGGTGTATAATCTACTAGTAAAAAATTATAATCTCTTTGCAGAGCGAAGGGAGGGGAAATAGAGATGGCAGAAATTAGAGTAAAAGAGAATGAAACTCTTGACAGTGCACTTCGTCGTTTTAAAAGACAGTGCCAGAAGTCCGGTGTACTTACTGAGCTTCGCAAGAGAGAGCATTATGAGAAGCCCAGCGTAAAGCGTAAGAAGAAGTCTGAGGCTGCTAGAAAGCGTAAGTTTAAGTAAATAAAATGGGGAAGGCTTAAATTGCTTTTCCCCTTTTTATTTTCTAATTATTTCAACGTTTTTTTTTACCTTAATTAGATAAAAATATTTATAGATTATAATTGAGGTATGAAAATGAAACAAGGTATAAAAATAATTAGCATAATCTTACTATTATTTACTCTTTTAAATACTATTGCCCATGCCGATGGGTGCCTTGGGTGGTATATTGTTAAAAAGGGGAATTCAACACCCGGCTTTCCAAGCACAGAGCAAATAGATAAATTAAACGGATATTATATTGATAAAAAGAGTGCAGATAATAATGAAAAGGTTTTATATATTACCTTTGACGCAGGGTATGAGAACGGCAACGTATCAAAAATACTTGATATACTGAAGGATAATTCCGTACCCTCTGCTTTTTTCATTTTATCAAATATAATAAACAAAAACTCTGACGTCGTAAAGCGTATGTTTGAGGAAGGGCACCTGGTATGCAATCATACAAAAAACCACAAAAATATGGCTACGCTTACAAACGAAGAGATGGCGGCAAACCTAAATGCTCTAGAAGAGCTGTGCTACGAAAAAACGGGATATAAAATGGAAAAATATTTCCGTTTTCCCGAGGGCAGATACGATTACAGAACCTTAAAATGCGCCTGTGACCTTGGGTATTCAACCTTTTTCTGGAGCCTAGCATACGCGGATTGGGATAACAATAAAAAGCCAGGTATAGAGCAATCTATTGAGCGCATTATAAGCAATACGCACCCAGGTGCCGTAATATTATTGCATCCAACGTCACAAATAAACGTTGAAATATTACCTTCACTTATAAACAGATGGCGCGAGATGGGCTACACCTTCGGCACACTGCATAATTTAATTGATAACAACAAATAAAAAAGGGCTGCGTCTTTTAGGCGCAACCCCCAAAATTACATATTGCGGCTTTTGATTTTTTCAAGCATTTCTTTATCCGTAACGTCGTCACGCATCAGAATTTCGTCCTCTTCCGTTTTGGGCGCCTGAGCTTCTCCAGTTACGTAAGGGTCTATCATAACCGTTTTTATCTTGTAATATGCAGCATATACCTTCATATACGCCATTGCAGAAATAAAGAACAGTAGCGGGAAAGCGACCGCAAGAGGAATCAAAACACCGCCAAGCGCGAAGGTAAAAATTACCTCAAGTATTAAGACCATAAGTATACCGACAAGAGCAACAATGTTCCTCTTAAATCCAAGCAAGGTAAAGATAAGCGAATTCTTAAGTATTTTAAATATAGAGAGCTTAAAGGTAATCATCTGTAGATAGATGTAATACCTCATAAAGAAATATACAAAGAATAACACTATATTGGACCAGAACATAGTGCTTGTGAAAAACACATTACTGCCGTTGCCTATAAACATCTTTTGAATATTGTTAAGTAAAACTCCGATTATAGCAAGGTCAATTATACCGAAAGGTAAAGCCTGCTTCCAATTTCGTTTTACTGCATACCAGAAGTCTGTCCAGGTAAATACAGGCTCGCCTCTTGCAATATTACGCAGAACATAGCATGTGCCAACGTTTACACAGCCAAACGTTAAGAGCGATAGGACACTGATAGCATAAAATACGTAGGTCAGCACTGTAGGCGCAAAGCTTTGATTCTGTAAGCCAAACAAAGCATACAGCGTCATATC
>JAZRFH010000022.1:0-11833 GCA_045661245.1 Eubacteriales bacterium
AGTCCGTCGGGAAGATTTGTGCTCTCTTTAGGAATGTTGATATGGTTAAACAGGTTATCGAACATAAAGTATGAGAAGCTCTGGTCGTGCTCGCTGGAGAGGCCTACGTACTCGTCAAGGTTTACCGTTCTTACCTTCTCAAAGCTTATCTCGCCCGATGCGCACTTGTTTATAAGCTCGCGGTACATCATAACGGGTGAGGAGCCCGTTGCAAAGCCGAGGGTGGCGTCCGGCTTTTTCTTAAGCAGCTCTGCTATTACCTCAGCGCACTTCTCTGCCGCCTCTTTTTGTGTTTTTGAGTAATAAATTCTAATCATTGTATTTCTCCCTTTTATGTAATTTTTTCTATTAAATGCTGATTACATTATAAGTATATAGCATTTACCAAAATCGGTCAATCAACCTGACAGTACATATTGTTAGCAACCTAAGGTTGCATTATAACCGCTTCGCTACTGTAAATTGCGGCAAAACTATCCGCGTCGCGCGTTGACTTTGGGGTTGTTTTATGCTATAATGTGAAAAAAGAGTGTAAGACGAAAACATAGGTTGCGTCAAAGGAGATATTATGACTGTTAACGAATACCAAAGGCTGGCTATGACCACACTTAACCCCGCTCTTGACAAAAAGGACGTGCTGATAAACGGAGTTATGGGGCTTTGCGGTGAGTCGGGCGAAGCTATAGACATAGTAAAGAAATGGCTGGCTCAGGGTCACGAACTGAACCGCGAGAGAATACTCTCCGAGCTTGGCGATATTGCCTGGTATCTTGCCGAGGTGGCTTACGCGCTTGATACACCGCTTGAAGAGGTGCTTATAGGTAATATTGAAAAGCTTAAAGCGAGATACCCCGAGGGCTTTGACACCGAAAAGAGCAAAAACAGGGATAAAAACGACCTATAAAAAATAAAGGTGAAGCAACCGCAACGAGTGGGGCCTCACCTTTTTTCATTATATAAGCTTAATAAGCTCGCAAAATACTATCAAAAGAATTAAAAAGAGTAAATTTACCGCAAGAAATTTCAGAATATATCCGAAAACGTGCGCCTTATCGTGCTTTGAATACTCACGGAAGGTGATAAGGCTTGCAAGCGAGGATATAAGAGTGCCGACGCCGCCGATGTTTACACCGAGGAGCAGCTCCCTGTAATTTTCGGTAAACTGCGAGAGCAGAATTGCCGAGGGCACGTTTGATATAAATTGGCAGGATAGTGCGCTGACTACAAGCGTGTTTTTTGATAAGAGATAGGAAAACAGCTCGCGTACCGCATCTATACGCGCCATATTGCCGGAAAATATAAAGAAGAAAACGAAGGTTAAAAGCAATCCGTAATCTACCGATAACAGCGCGCGCCTGTCAAATATCAAGAGCACTATGGGTATCACGATAAGGCCGACGATAAACGGCACACCGCGGAATACTATTGCAATAGAGAGCGCAAACAGCAAAAGATACACCGACACACGCCACCAGGGCAGGCTCGCCGCCCTCTCCTTAATCTCTAGCGGCTCGTTTTTAACAAAAATCAAGCACAGGGCTGTGATAAGCGTTACCGAGAAGACAAAGGGAGGCGCCATAATTCCCATAAACTCAAGGTCGGGTATGGCGAATTTGGTATAAAGATAGAGGTTTTGCGGATTGCCGAAGGGCGTTAGCATACCGCCGAGGTTTGCCGCTATATTTTGCATAATAAAGGTAAATGCCATATATTTATCCTTACCGGTGGTATGCAAAATAAAGTATCCGAGGGGCAAAAAGGTGATAAGCGCCATATCGTTTGCTATCAGCATTGAGCCGATAAAGGTTATGTAAACGAGGACGAGTATGCAAGCCTTGGTGTTTTTGAATTTTCTTACGATAAGCTTGGCAACCGTGTAGAAAAATCGGATATTTCCAAGAGCGCACACAACCGCAAGCACGCAAAAAAGACACGTGAGTGTTTTAAAGTCAAAGTAATCAAGATACTCACTGTCGGGCGGTACAATTACAGAGGTAATAAGAGCCAGCAGTGCCGCTATAAGCACAACAGCATTTGATTTTATAAAGCGCAAAGCACCCTTCATTAGCTCACCCCTCTCACAGATTCACGCATTGTCTAACATATTCTAGCACACAGAGTCAGACAAAGCAAGGTTTTTATTGACAAAATATAAGTAAAGCTGTAAAATTAAATCAGCAAACAGGAAAGGCCGACCGAAATGATAATAAAGAAAGACGAATTTATATCAACACTTACAAAGCTCTTCAGCGATAACGGTATGGAGAGGCTCATAAACCGTGAAAAGGTGCTTAAGTTTTATAAGCTGACAGAATATATGCTTGAAGAGAACGAGAAATACAATCTTACCGCAATTACCGACCCCGAGAAGATTATACTTTTACATTACCTTGACTGCGCGGTGCTTGCGGAAAAATTAAAAAAGGGCGCATCGGTTGCCGATATAGGCTGCGGTGCGGGATTTCCCACCCTTGTTCTCGCTATTTTGCGCGACGACCTTAAAATCACCGCTATAGACTCAACCGCAAAGCGCGTCGACTACGTAAACAGATGCTCCGAAATGCTGGAGCTTGGGGGCGTCAGGGCAATAGCAATGCGCGCAGAGGACGGCGGCAAGAGCCCCGAATTCCGTGAAAAATACGATTACGCAACCGCAAGGGCAGTGGCCGAGCTGCGCATACTTGCCGAATTATGTATGCCATACGTTAAGTGCGGCGGCAAATTTATCGCTATGAAGGGCAAGCGTGCCGAATACGAGCTTCGTGACGCAAAGCGCGCAATCTCTATGCTTGGCGGCAAGGGTGCGGAAATTGAAATTATCAACCTCACCGGCACAGAGGAGCTAAGCCACCCGCTTATCTCGGTAAGCAAGGCCGAGAAAACACCCGCGGCTTACCCGCGCCCCTATGCACAAATTTCAAAAAAACCGCTCTAAGACCTGACATAATTTATCGCAAAAGCCGCACTTCGATATATTTCGTGAAAAATCAACCCCATACCCGTGCTAAAATAAAGTAAAAAAGGACGGAAATAAAATGGATATGTTCGACGAAGCACGGGCAATATCGGGTACACTTGAGCTTTGCAATTTAACGCAAGAGGGCCTAGCCAAACAAATGGGCGTGAGCCAGTCTTACATAGCAAACAAGCTGAGGCTTTTAAACCTATCTGATGCGATACAGAAAAGAATTAAGACCTCGGGGCTCAGCGAAAGGCACGCACGGGCGCTGTTGCGCCTTGACGACGAGAAAAATCAGCTATCCGTTTTAGATAAGGTTGTAAGCGGCGCGCTTACCGTCAGAGAATGCGAGGCACTCGTTGACGCCATAGCAGAGCCGAAAATCAGCAAGCTTGTAGGTAAGGCAGAAAAGCGCGAGCGCGTAGGTGCATTCCTTGAGGGTCTGCGCTCAGGGCTTGACTCCCTCTCGTCCCTCGGCGTTGAAGCAAGTATGCACAAAAGCTACCACGGGGACAGGCTTTACGTCACACTGTCTATTCACGACAACTGAATAAATACAAAAAGGGCAAGAGTTAAGACGAAAAATCTTACACTCTTGCTCTTGTTTTTAATCACTCAACAGTAATCTTGGTGATACCAAGACCGCCCCTGCCAAGTGCTTTCATAATCGCAACAATTAAGTCGCGCTCATTTGCTGGCATCTTAAGTATATCCATACCTACGGTAGTACCGTCTATCGGGTATGCCTTGATATGCATATGAATATGCTCCTTGCCCTCTTTTATTAGGGTGCTTTCAACTATGCTCTTTATGGAGCTTATAGCGCCCTGCGGCACGGCACCGCGGAATATCAAGCGGGCGTGCTTAGGCTCAAGCCACTGGGGCTCTTTTGTCGTTTCAATAGGTGCTTTAACTACCGTGGGCTCGGGCTTGGGTGCGGGTGTCGGCACGCTTACAACGGGTGTCGGCACGCTTACAACCGACGTGGGCTCTTCCCTTTCTGCTGCAAGCTCGGTGCGCCTTTGTTCAAGCACTGCCTGCCTTGCGGCCTCGGCGAGCCTGTCACGCTCAAGCGCCTCTCTTTGCATTTGCGCCTCTATAGTTCTTTGAAGCTCGTCACTTGCGCGCTTTCTCTTCTCCTCAGCCTCTCTTAGCTCCTCTTCGTGCCTTCTGCGCTCGGCGGCCATAAGCTCTGCCATTTCTCTTGCGCGCATTTCGTATTCAAGCCTGATTTTTTCTTCAAGCTCGCGCCTTATCTCTTCTTCGTCGGGCATACGGGGCACGCTTTCGGGCTCGCTTACAATAGGCGCGGGTACAGTACCCGTAAGGTCAATATCCTCGGCCTCAATAATCTCGTCCTCTATGTCCTCTATTTCCTCTGCGCCCTCGTCTATTGCCTCCGCCTTATATTCGTCCTCTACTTCCTCAGCCACAGGCTCTTCTATATCCTCTAGGGCAAGACCGTCTGCGATAGCGTCAAATACAGGCTCGTCCGTGATAGGCTCGTCGATAATAAGCTCGTCCGTAATAGGCTCGTCCGTAATAGGCTCGTCCGTGATGGGCTCGTCCTCATTTTCAAAAAGAGATATCTCCTCGTCGGCATCGGGCACGGCAAGCTCCTCACCGTTATCACTATCCTCACCGTACTTTAGCAGTGCCGCCCTTGCAAGCTCTACTATACTGTCAAAGCTCTCTTCCTTTACGGGCTCACTCTCCTCTTCGGGTGCGTCCTCAAGCTCAAGCAGCTCGGCAAGTCTTGCGCTTATATCCTCGCCTGTACCGTCCTTATTTGACACGGGGGCAGGGATAATGGGCTCAGCCTTCGGTATTACGGGCGGTGTGTATACGGGCGGCTCTGCCTTTGTAAGAATACCGTACTTTATAGCGCGCTTTATAATATCACGCCACTCGGTAGCCGTCTTCTTACCCATAGCCGCCTGATATTTATCGGGATTTGCGGAGCAAAGGAAGCGGTATTCCTTCTCTCTTATCTTCTGGGGCACGTCCTCGCCAAGCTCAAAGCGCACGGTATCGGCACTTACCTCGTCAGACACTGTAAAGGCAGCACCGCCGTCAAGACGCGTCCACTTAACCCAGAAATCTCTCGGGCGTGAGGCATCGTCAATAAGCAAAAGACGCCTGTAGGTCACACTCTCCGACGTATGCTCCATATAGGTGCCGGGTGCAAACACAAGCTGCAGCTCTATATTACTCTCCGAGAGACCCTTAACTGCCATAACGCGCTCAATCTCTTCTTCTATCTGGCGCGCAAGCTCACTAAGAAAGCTCTCAGAATATCTCCCATCAAGGAAATCGGGTGCCTGACCGGGTGCGTGTACTCTAACGAACATCACAAATCCACTCCTTAAAATACTTTTACATCTAATATTTTAGCACACACTTTTATTAAATGCAATAATTTTTTGTCGATTATGCGTGCGACGGGCAAAAAGTATAGGCAGAGGTGCTTTTTTCTACACCCCTGCCCCTTTGAAAGGTCAAGCCTTGCTTAATTATTTCTGCACGATATGGATTGCAAAGCCGCAAATCTCGTCCTTGAAATATGCAAACTTAGGTTTACCTGTCTTATCGTCGTAGGTTATGCTGGACTCGTCAAACTCAAAGCCCATTCTCTTGAAATACGCCATAGCCCTGTCAACGAAGGGTGTACGGATACCGAGGTGGCCGCACTTACCGGGGCCGCGCTGACACATAAACTCAAACTCCTCTGATGCGAAAATCGACTTAGAGGTATATCTTAAGGGCATACCGAACATAAGCTCGAACAGCTTAGCGCCGCGCTCTGCCTCTTCAGCAGTATCGTTATTGATGCCTATGTGTACGAACTCAAGGCAAAGCATCTTCTTAACAGCGTTCTTTGTAAGAGCTGTGATTTCGTCCCACTTCTTCTCCTTAACAAGCTCGTCCTTTACCATAAACGAGCCGCCGCAGGCTACTATCTTATTAAACTTGAGGTACTCAAGAAGATTGTCTGCATTTATACCGCCCGTAGGCATAAAGGTAAGCTGGCCGTAGGGTGCCGCCATAGCCTTAAGCATCTTAAGACCGCCTGCCGCCTCAGCGGGGAAAAACTTTACGGTAGTAAGACCGAGCTCAAGTGCCGCCTCGATATCAGAGGGATTTGAACAGCCGGGGAGCATAGGCACGCCCTTAGACTGTGCGTAAGCCACTACCTTGGGGTTAAGGCCGGGGGATACCAAGAACTTGGAGCCTGCCGCAATAGCCGCATCTACCTGCTCTGTAGTAAGAACTGTGCCCGCACCTACGAGCATCTCGCGATAAGCCTCGGTAATATTTTTGATAGCCTCTGCCGCGCACTTGGTTCTGAAGGTTATCTCTGCCGCAGGCAGACCGCCGTCGATAAGTGCCTTTGCAAGCGGAACCGCATCGTCAGCATTCTCAATCTTGATTACGGGAATAAGGCCGATTGAATAAAGCTCGTTTAGCATATTGTTTTGCATAAAAAACTCCTTGCGAATTATATTTTACAAGTCTATTATACTATATTTACGCGCCTGTCAACAATTGCAAATATTGCTGTGTAGATTGCATTTATTGATATTGCAGGTTAATTGCCGCCAAAGGTTGACAATGGCGCAAAAATATTATATAATATTTCTAATAAATTAGAAAAAGGCGGGCTTTATGAAAAGGATTGCGGTATATACGAAAAACAGTATGCTATACAGACGCATAGTGCTCTTGACGCGCGGTATAGCCGAGGCGGCGCTTGCTGCAGAGTATACCCACGCCGACCTTGCGATAATTGACAGGGAGAGCTTTCCCGAGCTTAATATTGACGGCTACGTTCTGCCCTTTTCCAAAAGGGGCGGTAAAATAAGCAATCTGACTCTAAGCCACAGGGAGCTGCTGCTTGCGGTATCGAATGCCGTGCCTAGCGCTAAAAAGCTATTGACCCTATCCGATGGCGGCCGCGAGGCAAAGCTCGGCGATAGGACCATAAGGCTGACAGAGGTTGAGTCGCGCCTGCTTTCGGTATTGCTTTCGGCAGACGGATACGTTTCACGCGACGAGCTTTTAAGCAAGGTATGGGCCGCCGGCACCGACCGCGGTGTTGTAAACGTTTACGTGCATTATCTGCGCGAGAAGCTGGAGAGCGAGGGTGACAAGGTAATCTTTACCTCAAGGCAGATGGGATATATGATAGACGAAAGGTTTAAGGAGAGGTGAATTATGCTTACTATTATTGAAAGCGGCTTTTGCACCCTTGGCGAGAGTGAGCTTATTACACAAATTAAACTCGCGGTAGAAAAAAAGCAGAAAGCCTTTCTTTTCGTGCCCGAGCAGCAGACCCTCTCACGTGAGCGTGCTATGTGCGATATTCTGCCGCCAAGCTCTGCCCTCTGCTTTGAGGTTACTAACTTTTCGCGCTTTACGAACACCGCTTTCAGAAGTCTTGGCGGTATTTCGGGAGAATATTCAGACAAGGCGACAGATGCGCTTATTATGTGGCGTGCGCTCACAGAGCTCGCACCCGTGTTAAAAATAACGGGCGGTAAGTCTACTGTTACATCGGGTACCGTGTCACGCGCGCTCAGCGCGGTGAGAGAGATGCAGGGCTTGGCTATCACTCCTATGGACCTTAGCGAGGCAGAGGCGGCGTGCGGAACGGATAAGGGAAAGCTTAAGGAAAAGCTTGCCGACCTCTCGCTTATTTTCTCACTCTACGAAAAGCTTTTGCTTGAAAAATACAGTGACATTTACACAGACACCGTGTCGCTTGCAAAAATGCTTGCAGAAAGACCCGATTATCTATCGGGCGCTGAGATTTATATTGACGGCTTTACCTCGTTTACCGAGCCGCAGTACAGGCTTATTTCAGAGTTTATAAAAAGTGCGAGTGTTACGGTAAGGCTGATTATGCCGCGCCACGGTCTTGACGGCTTTGAATACAGTGAGCTTAAGTCTACGCGGCGCAGGTTGATTACTCTTGCGGACAAATGCGGGGCACAAAAGCGAATACTGCACCCCGAGAGCCCCGACGGAACAAGACCCGAAATTATAAGGGCAATCACCGAGCTCTTATGGAAAAACACCGGCACACTTGACGACGATACACTGAAAACGCTTGGCGAGAGTGGGGGGCGTGTAAGAATTTTTTCGGCAGAAACGCCGTTTGCCGAGTGCGACTTTGTTGCATCGGATATTAAAAGGCGCGTAATGGCGGGGGCAAAATACAGTGACTTTGCAGTTATCGCAAGAGGGGCAGACGCGTATCTCGGAATACTTGACCTCTCGCTTGACAGTGCCGATATACCCTACTTTTATTCAAAGAAAAAGGACCTCTCGTCCTTTGAGGCAATCAAGCTTATAAACACCGCCTATGCTATAATCTCCCGAGGCTTTGCGCGCGAGGACGTGCTTACCTACCTTAAGTGCGGACTTTCGGGCATCACGCGTGACGAGGGTGATATTTTTGAAGAGTACGTGGACAGATGGGGCATTGACGGCAGGCGCTTTCTTGACCCCGAGGCTTTTACTATGAATCCGCGCGGCTACGAGCCATTTTGCGAGGACGACGTTTTACTGCTTGAGAAAATTGCCGACATACGCGAGAGGCTAATAACACCGCTTGCCGACCTATCGGATAAGGCAAAGAGCGCGCATACGGTAAGAGAGCACGCGACCGTGCTTTATGAATTCTTATGCGAGCTTGATTTTGAAAGGGCACTTTACGAGCGCGCGCTTGAATTGCGCGGCCTTTACGAGGACGCAAGAGCTGAGGAAAACCTAAGGCTTTACAAAACCGTTTGCGACTCTCTTGACCGCTTAGTCACGGTGCTTGGCGATACGAGAGCAGACTCCGAGTGCTTTATAAACCAGCTTGGCGTTGTGCTCGGTGAATTCGGTATGTCGTCTATCCCCGCGCATATTGACGAGGTAACGGTGGGCTCGGCCGATATGATACGCCTCTCTGAGAAAAAGCACGTATATTTAATAGGAGTAAACGACGGTGAGTTTCCGCGCACTGTGTCTGACGACTCTTATTTTACCGACAGGGATAAGGCCGCCCTTATGGATTCGGGGCTTGCAATTGAGCCCGACCTTGATATACGGGGTGCCAGAGAGCTATACGCATTTTCGCGCGCATTCTCTTCTGCCGGGGAAACGGTGACTCTGCTTTATTCAAGGCGCTCACCCGACCTGGCACCGATACTCCCTGCCTCGCCAATAGAGAGAATAAAGGATTTAACACGGGGTACGGTGTTACCCATCGACATAGATACTCTCAGAGTATCCGATAGGCTCTTTACAACCGATATGGCGTACGAGCTTTACGAGAGTGCAACACAGAGCGAAAGGGAGCAAATAAGGCTTGCTCTTATGGGGGCGGGTGACGATAAGCGTGCCGCCTTAAGTGAATTACCGATAGAAAACGGTGAGCTGACTCTCGGCGGGGAGGTTGTGGCTATGCTCTACGGCGGTGACCTTTACCTCTCACAGTCGAGAATAGAGAGCTATATGCGTTGCCCCTTCAGCTACTTTTTAAGGTACAATCTTAAGCTTGGCGAGAGTGAGCGCGCGGAGCTTTCAAGCAACGTAATAGGCAGTTTTATCCACGCGATACTTGAGGACTTTTTCTGCGAGGTCAGAGAAAGAGGGCTTGACGTAGCCGCACTTACAGACGAAGAAAAGCTTAAGATAACCGAGCGCGCGTCAAAAAGGTACGTAAGCGGCTTTCTGGGAGGCGGCGGTAAGGAGCGCACCAAGGTGGCTATTGCAAGGCTGTGCCGCTCTGCCCTGCCCGTAATTGACGGCGTGTGCGACGAGTTCTCGGACTGTAAATTCGTGCCTGCGTTTTTTGAGCTTTCGACCGACGGCAGGCGTAAAAACGACGCACGCCCCATAGTTTACACCCGTGAGGACGGCAAAAAAATTATCATACGCGGTAAGGTTGACAGAGTTGACACCTACAAGAATGGAGAGGACGTTTACGTGCGCGTTGTGGATTACAAGACGGGCAGTAAGGAGTTCTCCCCCTCGGATATGGCAGAGGGCATCAATATGCAGATGTTCCTTTACCTTGAGTCAATCGTAAGGACCGATACGCGCGAGTTCAGAGAAAGAATAGGCGTAGGTGACGGCGGCGAGCTTATTCCCGCAGGTGTAATATACGCAAAAACCTCTATTAAAGACGCGGTAGTAAAGACCGCCTCTGACGGTGCGGCAAGGCAGAGCGCGCGTGAGCTTTCAAGCCGCGAGGGAATGGTGCTTGACGAGGAGTGCTCGCTCAGTGCTATGAATCCGCGCTACACGCCCCTATCTTACCCCGAAACGCCAAGAAACGAAAAGGCCAACGCACGCAGAAAATACACGCGCGAGGACTGGGAAGAGATATGTAAGAGTATGGAAAGCGCGATACTTGACGTAACGGCCAAAATGCAGGGCGGCAATATAAACGCAAGCCCTACGGAAATTAAGGGCGTATCCCCCTGTGACAGATGTAAATACCGCGCAGTCTGCCGCAAAAAGGAAATATAAAACAAAAAAGCTAAAGTGTGATACTCTACAAAGTAAAGCACTTTAGCTCTTTTTATTTACCTATCATTTACCTATTATTTATCTGACGGAACGAACTCCAGCAAATCCTCAATCCTACAGTCAAGTGCCGTGCAAAGCCTTGCAAGCACGTCTGTGTCAAGCCTCGTTATCTCGTTTTTGCAATAATTGTTAAGCTGAGTACGTTGCATCTGTGCCTTGTGGCTCAGTTTGTTTTTGCTGATGCCCGCCTTTTTGATTAGCTCTTCAAGCTTAATTTTAATAGTTCCGTATTCTTCCATAATAATACCTGCATTTTTTTATTGACAAGTATATTATATATAAGTTATAATACAAATGTAAGATGTAGAAAGTCTAGTCTAACTTCTTACACATATTGATTTTAGGTGGGCAGATAAATGAAAAATAAAATCGGTGTTATTAAAGAAATTGACACGCTCGGAAGATTGGTGATACCAAAAGAAATGAGAGATTTGTTCAAATTTGAGAAAGAGATTGAGCTTGTTATTACAGAAAACGGGGTTTTAGTTAGAAATCCCGAATACAAGCTAATTAAAAAGAATATTAACAACGATAGCTTTTTGGGGACAAACGAATTTTGAGCAGAAATCGCCGTTTGCGCGCCGAAGACGTAGTTACCTACGTCGAGAGTAAGCAAACGGTGATAGAACAAAAATGAAAGCAGAGGTGACGCAAGGCCACCTCTGCCATTTTGTTCGGTTATGCCGAAATTCGACAGTCCCAATTTTGTTCGGTTATATCAAAATTCGACAGTCCCTGTTTTAATACATTCCGTCCATTCCACCCTGTGCGGGCATCTGGGGTGCCTGGGGCTCCTTCTTATCCGAAACAACTGCCTCGGTGGTAAGAACTGTAGAAGCGATAGACGCCGCGTTCTGAAGAGCGCATCTTGTTACCTTTGCGGGGTCAACGATACCGCACTCTACCATATCGCAGAAGCTCTCGTTGTAAGCATCAAAGCCATAGCCAACCTTGCCTGACTCGCGAATCTTGGAGATTATAACAGCACCGTCAAGGCCTGCGTTGTCTGCAATCTGCTTCATGGGAGCTGTGAGTGCCTTTGCAACTATCATAGCACCCGTCTTCTCGTCGCCCTCAAGGCCTGCAACTGCCGCCTCAACTGCGGGGATAACGTTTATAAGAGCAGTACCGCCGCCTGCAACGATACCCTCCTCTACTGCCGCCTTGGTAGCGTTAAGAGCGTCCTCGATGCGGAGCTTCTTCTCCTTCATTTCAACCTCGGTAGCTGCGCCGACCTTGATAACGGCAACGCCGCCTGCAAGCTTTGCGAGTCTTTCGCCAAGCTTTTCC
>JAZRFH010000023.1:0-19973 GCA_045661245.1 Eubacteriales bacterium
GTAATAGAGTCAATGGGCGGCGTAGATATCCAGGTGCTCGGTATAGGCCATAACGGACATATCGGCTTTAACGAGCCGTCCGACCACTTCTCACTCGGCACAGCTCTCGTAGACCTTACGGAGTCCACGATTAACGCAAACTCAAGATTCTTTGAGTCTAAAGACGATGTACCGCGCCGTGCGCTTACAATGGGTATCGGTCAGATAATGCAGGCAAAGAAGATAGTAATGGTAGCAAACGGCAGGGCAAAGGCAGAGATACTTGAGGACGCGTTTTTCGGTAAGGTATCGCCGAAGAACCCCGCATCTATATTGCAGTTCTTCAAGGGTGAGGTTGACGTATTCCTTGACGAAGAGGCACTCTCTCTTATCATAGAGCGCCACCCCGAGGCTGTTATAAGATAAAACTGCAAAATTGGAGTTAAGTATGACAATTGGTGAAAAGATAGCAAGGCTCAGGCAGTCGCGCGGGCTCTCGCAGGAGTCGCTTGCAGAGGAGCTCTCGGTTTCGCGCCAATCGGTTTCAAAATGGGAGATTGACGGTGCTATGCCGAGTATAGACAAGGTTGTTTTGCTCTCGAGGATTTTCGGCGTGACAACCGACGATTTACTGACGGGCGATATAACGCTCTCCGTGGGCGCACCCGACGCAGACGTAGGTAATAAATATTTCGGCACCGACGGCTTCAGGGGTGAGGCAAATCTTAACCTTACCTCTATGCAGGCGTACAGGGTCGGCAGATTTTTAGGCTGGTATCTGTCCGGTAACGGGGGCAACCCGTCAAAAAGAGCGCGTGTTGTAATAGGTAAGGATACGCGCAGGTCAAGCTATATGCTTGAATATTCTATCGTCGCAGGTCTTACCGCCTCGGGTGCGGACGTCTATATGCTGCACGTAACCACAACACCGAGCGTTTCGTACGTAACTAGGGTTGATGGGTTTGACGCAGGTATTATGATAACAGCCTCGCACAACCCCTATTACGATAACGGCATTAAGGTTATTAACAGATACGGCGAAAAGCTTGACGACAAGACCACCTCCTTAATTGAGGCGTATATAGACGGCAGAACAGATTTGCTCGGCCTTGCGGGCGATATACCCTTTGCGCGCCGTGAAAGCATTGGCGCAATTATTGACTATGCCTCGGGCAGAAACCGCTATCTCGGCTACCTTATTTCGCTCGCGTCACATTCATATAAGGGTCTTAAAATCGGTATAGATGCGGCAAACGGCTCGGCTTGGCAGCTTGCACGCTCAGTGTTTTCTGCCCTTGGCGCAACGGTTACCGCAATAGGCGACAGACCCGACGGAGTAAATATAAACGAGGGGGTCGGCTCAACTCATATAGAGGCTCTCTCGCGCCTTGTTGTAGATAATCACCTTGACCTCGGCTTTGCCTTTGACGGGGACTGTGACAGGTGCCTTGCAGTAGATTCGCAGGGCAGAGTTGTTGACGGTGATGCTATAATGTATATTCTTGCCAAAAGGCTTAAGGAGCGCGGTATGCTCTCGTCTGATACTCTCGTAGCTACGGTAATGTCAAACTCGGGGCTTGACTCGGCACTTAGCGAGCTTGGTATATCGACTGTAAGAACACAGGTTGGCGACAGATTCGTATATGAAGAAATAAAGAAATGTGATTACTCGCTCGGCGGTGAGCAGTCCGGTCACATAATAATCAAAAAATACGCAACCACGGGGGACGGCTTACTCACTGCTATAATGCTCACAGAAGAGGTGCTCAGCCGTAAGCTCAGCCTAAGAGAATTGACAGAGGGCTTGACGCTCTATCCGCAGTATACCTTAAACGTGCGTGTAAAGGATAAAGCAGCGGCTGCCGAAGACAAAGAGGTAGCTCTCACTCTTAATGAAATTGAGCGCAAAATAGGCGGCCGCGGCAGAGTGCTGTTGCGTAAGAGCGGCACCGAGCCTGTAGTGCGCGTTATGGTTGAATGTGAGGATAAGGAGAAATGCCGCGAGTATGCCGAAGAGCTGGCTAATAAAATTCTTGAGTGCGGCCATGGGGTAGTGTAAATGGTAAGTAATAAATCGCTTTTTTTAAGCACGCCCCCCTACCTTACGGCACTTTTTCGAGGGTGTGAGTACCCTTGGCAGGTTTTAGATAAGCTTTCCGATTATATAAATGAGCTTATGTCCTCGCCACCTGAGGGCTTTACCGAATACGCCCCCGGTGTGTTTATAGGTGAGGGTGTTAAGATTGCCGAGTGCGTCAGCATTACCGCCCCTGCCATAATAGGTAAAAATACCGAAATCAGGCACGGCGCATTCCTGCGCGGCGGTGTTATAACGGGCGAGGGCTGTGTTATCGGCAACTCTACCGAAATAAAAAACTCCGTCTTACTTGACAGAGTGCAAATTCCTCATTATAACTACGTCGGTGACAGTATTCTCGGTAACGGCTCGCATCTCGGTGCTGGTGCTGTACTCTCAAACCTTAAGGCAGACGGAAAGAGCGTTGTGGTGCACGCGGATAAGGATTACCAAACGGGCAGGCGCAAGCTTGGGGCAATTCTTGCAGACGGGGCAAACGTCGGCTGCGGTGCGGTGTTAAACCCCGGCACGGTCATTTGCCGTGACAGTGTGGTCTATCCTCTGACTTCGGTGCGCGGCGTGGTTTGTGCCGACAGTATCGTTAAGTCTATGGATAATATAATCAAAAGGACAACCGAATAATTTTAAAGGGGCGCGAAATTCGCGCCCCAACTTTTTTATTAAAGAATTTGGTATTAGTAACCAACCTTCTCCCAGCACTCGAACGGTGCAGCAAGCTCCTCAGAGATGTAAACCTGAGTCTTCTTGGTCTGAAGCATCGAGGAAGGAAGGTAAGGAGTGATAGGACCGTGTGTGCAAAGACGTGATGTCATTCTCTGCCAGGACGAGAAGGTACCGCAGGTTGCAAGTGCGTGAACCTCGATTCTCTCCTTAGCTCTCATAACGTCAAGCGGGCCTATGGTAGCTGCGCAGGGGGGAACGTTAGCGATATCACCCGACTGGCCGAACGTACCGTTAAGGGAGTTCTGCATAATGGTCATGGGGTGAAGCTTAACAATCTGTGCGGGCTGGTTGAGCCACTCCACAATGTCGCCTGAGCGGATAAACTCGGGAATGGGGTCAACGAATGCCATGTGACCTGCCCATCCGGGAGATGTAGATGCGATATCAGCACCTGTGCCCTCGGTGATATCGTCGATAATCTTGGAGTAATCCTTGATGTTAGCGTTGGTGGGGAAGTGAACGTTCTCCATAGGCATACGAAGCTTCTCGTCAATCTGATAGTAGAGATACTTAATCATAGAGTGTGCAAAGCCTGCCTCGTAGGTGATAGGAGCAATGTTGCCGTCCTGGTCAGCCCACTCGTCCTCTGCTACAAGGTGTACCTTAGAGCAGTCAACCTTAAAGTAGTTGATAAGCTGTGCAAGAGGAATGTAGGTGTCGGGCTCGGGGTTGCCGAGAATCATGGTAAAGGACTTACCTGCCTCGGAAGCAGCCTTAAGACGGGTAAAGAGGGTAGAAATGAGAACGGGATGGGGGTTCATCATAACCTTAACCTCAAACTCGGGGTGCCACCATGCTTCGCGCTTCTCGAGGTCCTTGCCGCTGAGACTGCGTACGTACTCGCAAACCTTCTTGTCCTTAAAGGGCACGAAGTCAGCCGGCATAAAGTCAAACTTGGTTGCGGGATCGGTAATGAAATCTTTCATTGTTTTTCTCCTTTATATAAAATTGTGTTTATTTAATCTTTTCACCGTTAAGGTAAACGGATTTAACCTGAAACTCGTGGTCAACCGTAACGAGGTTTGCTACGTTGCCGCGTGCTATCCTACCCCTGTCGGTAAGGCCGAGCATTGTTGCGGGGTTGGTAGATGCGTACTTGAATACCTGTGTGAGCGATGCGCCCGTATGTACCATCATATTGCGGCATGAGCCGTCAAGCACCATATTACTGCCTGCAATCTCGCCTGAGAAGTCAAAGTTAATGTCGTCAGCACCCTCGTAAAGGTCGCCCTCGGGTATCGGGCCGTGGTCAACGTAAGCGTCTGAGATAAGGATAACCTTGTCGTCACCCTTGATTTTCTTAACAAGGCGTAAGAGATAGGGAGATACGTGTATACCTACCTTGTCACAGATAAGCTCGGTGTAAATCTTGTCATTGTAAAGCGCGGTTTCGTCAACGCAGGCGGTACGGCACTCGGGATATTTCTGCAAGGTGCCCGTTGCGTTCATATGGTGTGTTGCAAGGCACAGTCCGTAGGGCATAAGCGCCTCAATTCTCTCGGGCTCTGACTCACTGTGGCCTACCGAGAAGCGTACCTTAGGGTCAATCGCCTTTGCGTCGCGTACGAACTCCTCAATTCTGTCACGCTCGGGCGCAACTACCCAAACCTTAACAAAATCGCGGCCTGCCTCAAGCACGGGCATATACTCGTCGCGGTTGATATCAAATCTCCAAGGGTTGTTTTCCTTGTTACAGCCAAACTTGGGATTCATATAAGGAGCTTCCATGTAAAGACCTATGATGTTAGGTGCTTTGCCCGACTCTTTCATTTCTCTCAGCATGTTAATCTGCTCGACAAGCTCAGGGCCTGTTGAGCTGAAATAGAGGGCAGGCATAACGTCGGTAACGCCGTGCTCAAGTACGTTTTTTGCGGCAAGCTCCGCATTTTCGTAGAAGAACGTGCCGGCACCCGCGTGTGTATGTATGTCGATAAGACCTGGGCCTGTGTACGCGCCATCGGCATCAACGGTGTCAAGCCCGTCGATACAAACCTTGCCCATCTTACCAAAGTCCGCAATCTTACCGTCCTCAATAACGATAACGCCGTTCGGGATAAGGTGGTCGGTCATAACGATAGTAGTGTTAATAATTGCGTATTTCATTTTACCCTCCGTTTTATATTTTCAGCGTGTTTTACGGCCGTCAAGGTATACTGCATTAACGGCAGCTTACACTAATGTTTATTAAATTTGCTTAATTATTTTTTATAGAATTCTTATACTGTGTCGGAGTCATACCCGTATGCTTTTTAAACAGGGTAGAGAAGTAGTGCGAGTTTGTAAAGCACAGCATCTCGGAAATTTCAAAGAAATTATATCTGCCCTCGCGTATAAGCCTCTTTGCCTCGGTTATCTTTATCATATTAAAGTAATCTATAATCGAGTAGCCGCAGGCCTCGGAAAAGCGCTTTGATATATAGGTTTTGCCAAAGGATAATTCACGGCTCAGGTCGTCCATAGTAAGCTTACCGTAAAGCCTCGCCTCCATTACCGAAATTACTGAGAGGGCAAAATCGTCAGCCACTATATCCTTAGGGTAAAAGCGCTTAGGGCTCTCCTTGTAATATCTGTTCTCGCGTATCAATTCTATAAGCATAAGCTCAAGGCGCAAAAGCACCGATTGCTCACCCGCCCACATAGCACCCTCGCTTTTAAGCTTCAGCTCGGACATCTGAGGGTCGTTAAAGGGTAAATCAAAGGTGTTTGATGCCTCGTGAATTATTGCGGCTATATGCTGCTTTGTTGTTACGGCGGCCTCAAGCTTTTTGTCCTCAAAATACTGCATAGCAGGCGACTCGGACGAGAAAACCGTTATAAATATATTCGGTGCAATACCGCGCACGGTTTTTATCATATGCGTTTCATACGGCTTGTGAAAATACATCTGCCCCTGCTTTAGGGAGATTATCTCCTCGCCTGCGAGAACGTCACACTCGCCTCGGTCAACGTACACCAGCTCCCACGCGCTGTGGCTCTCGGGTGTGTCGGTAAAGCCGTCGTCAAACTCAAAATAATGTATTGACGTGATGGAGCTTATCTCCACCGATTTTCTTACGGTAAACTTAGGTATATCGTAGGACATAATAGTTCACTTTCGTAGTCTGTAATTAAATTATATATTAAAATTTGAACGTCTGCGTATAAAATAATACACATTTTGTACAAAAACAAACGGCTAGGCGGTAATAACGCGTACTCCTGCCTTTTTAATTCTTTCTATCTCACAAGAATCGGTATCTCCGTTTGTCACAAGCACGTCGGCTCTCGCTATATCGGTAATGCGTGCAAAGGCGCACCTCGGCACCTTAGTGCTGTCTGCAACCACTATAACCTCGCCCGAGCAGTCAATCATTTTGCGCACCAGCGCCGCCTCTGTTGAATAAAAGAGAGTAAGCCCCGCGTCGGCACTTATGCCGTCAACAGATAATATGCATTTTGTCGCATGGTAATTCTCAAGCTGTGAGAGGGCGTTTTCACCGTAGGTGAACTGATAGGTAGACTCAAACTCGCCGCCAAGCAGAATTACGTTAAAAGATGGTACAAGTGCCGCTTCGGATGCGTTTTGCATAGAGTTTGTGACGACTGTAATATTCCGCTTACCCTCAAGCGCGTGAAGAACGTAAGCAAGTGTTGTGCCCGAGTTCATAATTATCGTGTCGTTATCCTCAATAAGCGCGCTTACCGCACGTGCAAGCTTTTTCTTTGACAGGGCGTTGGTCTTGAATCTCTCGGTAAGGTTCATATTCACGTAGGTTTTGCCAACGCCTACCGCCCCGCCGTGCACACGCGTCAGATGCCCCTCAACCTCGAGGTTTAATAGGTCGCGCCTTATAGAAACCTCGCTTATTCCGTACTCCTCGGCAAGCTCTGAGGTGCGCACCTTGCCGCACTCGCGTATTTTTGCAATTATGTCCTCGCGTCTTTCTTCGGTAGAATACATTTGTGCCCCCTAAATCATATCTTGACTACATTTTATCATATTTTTTTTGCAAAAGCAAGCGAAACATAAACGAAAGCCAAAAAGTTTCGATTATAACCTTGCCGGGGGCTTTTTAAAAGGATAAAATTATGCAAGAAATATCTTAAAGATATAAACGAAAGATTTAGGGCGCACCTTGGTATATTGACAATTAAGTGCGCGTGTGGTAATATAGATTATGCGGTGTAAGTGTAACCTAAACGAAACCGCTGTGAAACCTAAAAATAACCAAAATCCGCCCGTTGCCAAATAGCTTTTTCGGGCGGTAGAGGGATAAAAATGGCAAACGGAAAGTATCTCGGCCTTGATATAGGCACAACCTCGCTTAAGGCCGCAGTTTTTGATAACGAGGGCAAAAGGCTTGCGGTGCGTGCGATTGATTATACCTTGAATACCGATTCAGCGACGGGCTTTATAGAGTTCGCGCCCGACAGATACATCGAAATGTGTAAGAGCGTTATTGACGACCTCGCCATAGAGTGCGGCGGTATTGACGCAATCTCTGTTGACACGCAGGGTGAAACTCTTATCGTGACCGACCGGGACGGCAACCCCTTGTATCCCGCTATTGTGTGGCTTGATAACAGAGCGACCGACGAGGCTGATGCTATTACGCGCCGCTTTGGCACAGAGAGAGTTTATAACGTAACCGGTCAGCCCGAGATAACGGCAGGCTGGCCTGCATCAAAGCTTTTGTGGCTTAAGAACAACAAGCCCGAGATTTTTTCAAAGATAAAAAAGGTGTTTATGCTTGAGGACTGGGTGCTTTACGGCCTTACGGGTGAGTTTGTAACCGAGCCTACCATACAGTCGTCAACCACCTATTACGATATAGTAAATGCCGATTGGTGGGAAGAGATGCTCTCCTTTATCGGTGTAGATAAGGGCGTTTTGCCGCGTCTTGTGCCAACCGCCGCCAAAATCGGTGAGTATAAGGGTATCCCCGTTGTGTCGGGTATGCTCGACCAGATAGCAGGCACTATAGGCGCAGGTGTTACAGACGGTGAGAAAATCAGCGAAATGACAGGCACGATTATGGCTATCTGCGCTCTTGCAGACGAGATACCCGAATACAGGGCAGACTCGATTATCCCCTGCCACGTGCACGCAATTCCCGGCAAATACTGCCGTATTCTTTGGTCAAGCACCGCAGGTATGGCGCTTAAATGGTTCAAAAATCAGCTTGCAGAGGAGTTCGATTTCCGTGAGCTTGACGAGCTTGCAGCTCCCATTTCCCCCGGCTCGGACGGCCTTACAATGCTCCCGTATTTCTGCGGCTCTACAATGCCGAAATACAATCCCGATGCAAGGGCGGCCTTTGCGGGCATAAATCTCTCGCACACACGCGGACATTTTGCAAGGGCTATTATGGAAGCTATCGCGTTTACCTTAAGGCAGGACCTTGAGTATATAGGCACAGACTCTATTAAGGAAATACGCATTACGGGCGGCGGTGCAAAGAGCCCGCTCTGGGCATCTATAAAGGCAGACGTTACAGGCAAGATTTTGCGCACGGTTACCGAGGACGAAACGGCTTGCCTTGGCTCGGCACTTTGTGCGGCAGTTGGTATCGGTGCGTTTTCAAGCCTTAAGGAAGCGTGCGAGAGCGCCGTTACCACTAAGAGGTCTTACGTGCCCTCGGGTGCAGACTACGAGGCGGCTTACCGCGCATTCGTTTCACTTGACAAAAAATTAAATTAAATATAAAGGAGTAGGCTATGTTAAAGGACTACAAAATCAGAGCTCCGTATTTTGAAATCGGACCTAAGTGCTTTATGTGGGGCGAGCGTATGCTTAAGCTTGCAAAGGCAGTTGACAAAATCTGTGAGAAATACGACCTCGACGTTATTATCACCCCTCAGTATACGGACATAAGGCTTCTTGCTGAAAACACCGAGAGAATTCACGTGTATGCTCAGCATATGGATAACCTTTATCCCGGCCGCGGTCTTGGCTCGGTATTGCCCGAGGCTGTAAAGGACGCAGGTGCGGTTGGCGTTATGCTTAACCACGCTGAGAAGAAGCTCACCCTCGACGAGGTAAAGACTGCTATCAAGAGGGCAGACGAGGTTGGTCTTGCAACTATCGTTTGTGCAGACAGCGTTGCCGAGATTGAGGCTATCGCAAGAATGAACCCCAACCTTATCGTTGCTGAGCCCACCGAGCTTATCGGCACGGGTGTTGCAAGCGATATGGGCTACGTAAAGGATACAATCGCGGCCGTTGCGGCTATTAACCCCGATATTATGGTGCTCCAGGGCGCAGGCATTTCGGGTCCTCTGGACGTTGCAAACGTTATAAGAGCAGGTGCGCTTGCTACAGGCTGCACAAGCGGCGTTATGAAGGCGGCTGACCCCGAGGCGGCAGCTGAGGAGATGCTTTACACTCTTCGTAAGGTATGGGACGAGGTGCACGGCAAATGAGTAATTTCGTAGAGCAGGGCCTTGCCGCCTTTGCTACCGAGAGTGAGTCTATACTCAAAACAGGTGCGGCAATTGACCCGAAGGAGTTTGAGCGTGCGGTAATTGCACTCTCCACCGCTGAAAGAATAGGTGCGGCGGGCTGCGGCCACTCGGGTATTGCGTGCCAGCATTTTACACACCTTATGTGCTGTGTTGACAGACCCGCAAGATTCGTATATCCCTCAGAGGCAGTGCACGGCGGCCTTGGCTACGTGCAGAAGGGTGACGTTTTTCTTTGGGCGTCGCGCGGTGGCAAGACAGACGAGCTTATCGCTATAGTTGACGTTGCCAAGAAAAAGGGTGCGACCATTATAGGCGTTACCGAGAATACTGAGTCACCTCTTGCATCGGTTTCCGACATCGTTCTTAAGATGGCTGTTGCCAAGGAGTGTGACAAGTATAACTGCCAGGGCACTACCAGCTTTGCCGTTACCTGCGCTATCTTCGACGCGCTCCAGGCGGCAGTGCTTGAGTACACGGGCTATAATAACGAAACCTTTGCTCTTATCCATCCCGGCGGAGCAGTAGGTAAAAGACTTAACAACAAATAATTTTTACATAAAGGAGAATTTTAAAATGGAATTTAAGGTTTATCAGAAGGAGCTTGAGCTTCAGTCCAGAGGTTGGATACCCACCTTCCACGACATTTCCAAGGAGATTATGGAGATTGTAAAGGCATCAGGCGTTAAGAACGGCACCGTTGCTATCGCATCTCACCACACCACCTGCTCGGTAATGGTACAGGAGTGCTCGCACGACATCGATACCTTCGACCTTGAGTATCTTCAGCACGACCTTCTTGACATTATGCGTAAGCTTATTCCCGACTACACCGACGAGGGTGACTACCGCCATCCCGGCCCTATCCACGCTCAGTTCGGCAGATACGTAAACGAGCCCGGTAACTACACCTCTATGAACACCGACGGTCACCTTCGCTCTGTATTCTTTGGCAGAAGCGAAACTATGACCATCAAGGACGGTATTCTTGACGGCGGTGAGTTTGCTCACATTTACTTTATCGACTGGGACCACGTTCGTGCACGTCGCCGTCAGGTAAACGTAACCGTTATGGGTACAACCGAGGACGTTGGTGACAGAAAGTACAACGGCGGTGAGGTTATTAACACTCTTCGCAAGTTCACAGACGAGGAAAAGGCGTACGACATTCACTACGACCTTCAGCTTAAGAGATAATCTTCTTTAGCTTTCTTAAGGAGAATAAATGAGAATTTTATTAGACACTGCAAATCTCAGAGATATAAAGTATTTTAATACCTACTATCCTATCGTCGGCGTGACCACCAACCCTACAATTCTTTCAAAGGAGGGTGGAGATGTTCTCGCTTTGTTATCTAACATAAGAGGTATTATAGGCGAGAATAAGGAGCTGCACGTTCAGGTAACCGAAACCAAGTATGAGAAGATTATCGAAGAGGCGAGAGCTCTCGTTGCTTTTCTCGGCAAAAACACATTTGTCAAGATTCCTGCAACCGAGGTTGGCTTTAGAGCCTGTGCCGCACTTTCACGCGAGGGCCTAGGCATTACGATAACCGCTACTCTGACTGCAGCGCAGGCTATGCTTGCTTCAAACGCGGGTGCTGCTTACGTTGCGCCTTACGTATCAAGGCTTGAGAATATCTGTGACGACGGTGTTGGCTCGGTTGCCGATATTGCTAAAATCTTCTCCTACTCGGGCACCGATACGCAGATTCTTGCGGCAAGCTTTAAAACCGCAAGAGAGGTTGTTGACGTTGCCGCAGTAGGCTGCCACGCCGCTACCATAAGTCCGAGTGTTATGAAGCGTCTTACCGCGCATACCACCACCGATACCTCTATCGCAGGCTTTGCGCAGGATTGGAACAGGGCATTTGGTGAAACCACGCTGCTTGAGCTGTTAAAGAAAAGATAAAGCAAGATTGCTTCATAATTCTGTTTTTTTGGGGATACAGAGCTTACGTCTGTATCCCATTTTCTTTTCCATAAAATACTAATAATTGACAAAAACAGGCATTCGTATTGCATTTTTGTATGGTTTGTGATATAATTTATGTGTTCGGCATAGATAAAGACACGGAGCATGAACTATGAAAAGCAATAAAAAGAATAAAAGGTGGACGAAATTTCGCCATAAGGCAGTTCGCAATATTGTGGCAATTTTTCTCACACCGTATATAAAGATTAGATACAGAATAAAGGTTGATAAGAGCCTCGTAGATAAGAAAAAGCAGTATCTCGTGCTTTTAAATCACCAAACACCCTTTGACCAGTTCTTCGTCGGCATGGCGATACCGGGCGCGGTTTATTATATGGCAAGCGAGGATATTTTCTCAAACGGCTTTATATCAAAAGTGATTAAATATCTCGTGGCACCAATACCGATTAAAAAGCAGACCTCGGACGTGCGCGCGGTGCTTAACTGTATGAAGGTGGCGGCTGAGGGCGGCAAAATTGCAATAGCGCCCGAGGGTAACCGTACCTACAGCGGCAGAACGGGATATATGAACCCGGCTATAGTGCCGCTTGTTAAAAAGCTGGGTCTTCCCCTTGCATTCTTCCGCATAGAGGGCGGCTACGGCAAGGAGCCAAGGTGGGGCGATAAGGTAAGGCGCGGCACTATGCGTGCGGGCGTTACCCGTGTTATGGAGCCCGAGGAATATAACGCACTTGATAACGAAGAGCTGCTCGGTATTATTAAGTCAGAGCTCTACGTTGACGAGAGGGAGATAAGGGGTACGTATAAATCAAAGCACACGGCCGAGTATCTTGAAAGGGCAATATACACCTGCCCATATCACGGCCTATCCGAGCTTGAGAGCCGCGGCAGAATTATTGAGTGTAAAAGATGTAAACGTAAGGTTACTTATACCGATACCAAGGAGCTTGTGGGTGTAGGCTTTGATTTTCCCTTTAAGAGCGTTGGCGAGTGGTATGATTACCAGAATGAGCTTGTAGGCTCGCTTGACCTCAGGCAGATGTGTGTGGAGCCGATTTATCTTGACACGGGGCGTATGTTGCGCGTTATAGTATACAAGAAAAAGGAGCTTATGCATAAATCCTGTACTGTTGCTCTTTACGGTGACAGAGTAGAGATAACTGCCGAGGGTGCAACGTACAAATTCAGCTTTGCCGAGTCGTCTGCCTTTACTGTGCTCGGCAAAAACAAGCTTAACATTTATATCGGTGACGGTATTTATCAGATTAAGGGCGGCAAGCGCTTTTGTGCTCTTAAATACGTAAACATTTTCCATAGATACAAGAATACCGAGAAGGGAGAAGACAATGATAGAATTTTGGGACTCTAGTGTATGGGGCTGGATAATGATTTTCGGCGTGCTTTTTGCCAGTCTGCTCGTAGGTAATATTCTTAAGCGGCGCGTTCCGTTTTTAAAGGGCTCCTTGATACCCACGTCGGTTCTCGGCGGTGCGGTGCTTTTGGTTATAGCCGCTATATACAAGTGGATAACGGGCGACGTTATGTTTGATACCGCGATTTTTGAGAATAACGGTACTGAGAAGCTTGAGATCATTACCTATCACACTCTCGCGCTCGGCTTTATTGCATCTACCTTTAAGTCTACCAATAAGAAGCTTACACGCGGCCGCTCTACCGAAATATTTAACACGGGTGTCACCACAGTGGCAACGTATCTTTTGCAGGGTATATTCGGTCTTGCAATTGCATTTATCGCGACACTGTTTATAAAAGACTTTTTCGTAGCGGCAGGCGTGCTCTTGCCCTTTGGATTTGGTCAGGGCACGGGTCAGGCTCTCAACTACGGTATAATATACGAGGGCACAGGCCGCTTTGAAGGCGGTGCTAACTTCGGTCTTACAATAGCTGCGCTCGGCTTTCTTTCTGCAAGCCTTGGCGGAGTTGTTCACCTGATAGTAATGAAAAGGCGCGGCAAGCTCGTTTATTCAAAGCGTAATGACGGCAGCCTTCATTCTGAGAGCATAGAGTCCGAGAATGAGATTCCAATGACCGAGAGCATTGATAAAATGACGATGCAGCTGGCGTTTATCTTCGTCGCTTACGTTATCAGCTACGGCATTATTGCAGGTCTTGCGGAGCTTTTGCCGAGCTTTGCCTCTGTGCTTTACGGCTTTAACTTTATTATCGGCGTTCTCGTTGCCATAGTAATGAAGCTCGTGCTTAATTTCCTTTTAAAGAAAAAGCTTGTAACGAGAAAGTATACAAACAACTTTCTTATGACGCGCGTGAGCAATTTCTGCTTTGACCTTATGGTTGTTGCGGGCGTTGCCGCAATCCGTCTTGATAAGCTTGAAAACTATTGGGGCATTATAATTGCTTTTGCTATCGCGGGCATAGTCGTTACGTACGTATACAACCGCATTGTGGCAAAGCTGCTTTTCCGCGATTACTATGAAGAGCAGTTCCTTATGATGTACGGTATGCTTACCGGCACTGCCAGCACGGGCACGATTCTTCTGCGTGAGATTGACGACGATTTCAGAACTCCTGCGTCTGACAATATGGTGTATCAGAACTTCCCCGCAATGGTACTCGGCTTTCCGCTTATGTTCTTAGCCAAGCTGGCAATTGACAGTCCGCTTTTAACGCTAATTATATTTATCGTATTCTTTGCGGTGCTGAACGTCGTTCTTTTCAGAAGATTTATTTTCAAAAAGAGGGTAAGGCAGAAGATTAACGGAGAGGGAACTAACGAATAAAAATAAAAAACGGTGGCTGAGAATTTCTCAGCCACTTTGAAATTTGTGGGGGATTATATCTTCTTAATAGCACCGCAGGCAATTTTTCGTCCTGCGTTACCTGCAGGCTGCGTTGTAAAGTCGTCAGGACCCTCGTGTATAACAACAGTACGGCCGATTATATCTTCAATATTAAATCTGTCTGTAAGTACAGCGAGAAAAGCACCGTTACCGCAATTTAACAGCGGCGGCAAATCCCCCGCGTGGCTTGGGTGCATAACACCATCAGGGTTATAATGGCTGCCTGTATTGGCAAACCCCTCACCGCCGCAGTCTGTGCCCTCGTGTATGTGAAAGCCGTAAAAGCCCGTGCTGTTCTCGGGCAGCCCCGATATTTTTGCGACTATAAGTACACCCATGGTTTTTTTGTAAAACCTAACGCTACCCGAAATTTCGGGGTTATCCGCTCCGCCCGAAACCGTCGCTAACGCTATTTTGTGTTTAAATATACCGTTCACTATAAATCACCTCGGTACAGTATATGCGAGGATAGCGGATGGGGGAAAGATATTTGTGTGGCATAAGAGTCCAAATCTCATTTTGCCAAAAAGAAAAAGAGAGCCAAAACCCACAAGGGCATGCTCTCTTTTTTGGCGGAGAAGGAGAGATTTGCTCAGTCAAGTCGCATAGTCGTCTTGGCATTCTCGGCCGGCTCGAACGCCAATACTCCTTGCTTTGTTGACTTCGCTTCGCAAAAACGATACTTAATCGTTTTCTGCTCGCTCACTCACGCCGGAAGTTTTTCCGTCGCATGAAAGTCCAAATCTCACTCCGCCAAAAAAAGAAAAAAGAGAGCCAACCCTCAAGGGCATGCTCCCTTTTTTGGCGGAGAAGGAGAGATTTGGACTCTCGCGCCGGAAAAACCCGACCTACACCCTTAGCAGGGGCGCCTCTTCGACCACTTGAGTACTTCTCCGTACTTGCGGACCGCCGTTTTTTAATCCGCCTAAATATTATATCAAGTATTTTGTGCTTTGTCAATACCTTTGGGCTAAAAGTTTTGGGTTTTACTTATTCTTTTCGGTGCGTTTATTGTTGATTTTTTACGTATACTGTGGTAAAATATATCGGTAAAGAAAAAGGAGCAAGGCCGTGATTAAAAACGTTGTATTTGATTTTGGACAGGTAATGATACAGTACAAGCCCTCCCTTATGGCAGACAAGTATATAGACGACCCGTGTGACAGAGAGGCGATTTACACTGTGCTGTTTGACAGGCTCTATTGGGATAAGCTGGACGACTGCACCATAACGGACGAAGAGCTTATCGAGGAGTCTAAAAAGCGCCTACCCGAGCGCCTGCACGCAATTTTGCCGAAGATTTATTACAACTGGATGTACAATCTGCCTGCGATGCCGGGAATGAATGAGCTTGTAGCAAGTCTACGCTCAAAATACGGCGTGCGCGTCTTTTTGCTCTCCAACATATCAAAGTCCTTTGCAGAGCACGCGTATGAATTGCCCGTTATGAATCACTTTGAAAAATGCATTTTCTCCGCGGTGGCGGGTGCTATCAAGCCAAATGCCGAGATTTACGAATACCTCTGCCGTGAGTGCGGAATTCTGCCTGAGGAAACTCTTTTTATCGACGACAGTGAGAAAAACATCAAGGGTGCGCGTGAGTTTGGTCTGATGGGCTACGTTTTTGACGGAGATGCGGAAAAGCTCTCGGACTTCCTAGACGGCTTATTCAGAGGTGAGAAATGATAAATTTCTTTACACCTTCAAAGCACCGCGAGTATGCAAAATTAAAAAGGCTTTATAAATCCGCCTTTCCGAGATGCGAGCGCAAGCCCTTTTCAATGATTAAGAAAATGCATAAGGGCGGCACTACGGATATATGGTATTTTGAGAGGGACGGCGAGTTTTTAGGTCTTGCCACAACCGTTAACCGCGAGGATTTCGTGCTTATCGACTACTTTGCGGTAAGTGAAGAGCACAGAGGGCAGGGTAACGGTACAGAGATGCTCCGCTCACTTATTGCCCACTACAGCCCACGCGGTGTTTTTCTTGAAATCGAAAAGCCGTATAAAGACGGTGAAGACTACTTAACCAAGTTAAAGAGGAAAGAGTTTTACCTTGGCGCGGGGCTTTGTGAGCTTGGCGTGAGTGTGAGCCTTTTCGGCGTTGATATGGAGCTTATGGGCACGGGTATCAGCCTTAGCTTTGAAGAATACCGCGACTTTTATTTGGATAGACTTTCACGCTACGCGCCGCGTGCGCTTTTTCAGAAAAATATAGTAAAAATTGATTAAAATGAAAAGAACTGTTTGCATTTTACTAACAAACAGCTCTTTTTTTATGTGTAAAATTAAAGATTTTCTCCGTCGTAGCCCCAGTTGCCTGTGCTGAAATACTTGACGTAAATTCTCGTTGAGTCAAGCCCGAGCTCGCGCTGTAGCAGCTCGCATATTTTGCCTGTAAGCTTGTTCAAGTCAGCTTTATCAGCTTCACCGTAAAGCTCAACCTCTACCATAGCAGAGTCAGCCTTTGCGTTACCGCGGAAGGCCATTTTCGCCCCGTCCTCAAATCTCAGCATAAGCCACTCCTCGCTCTTGCCCTTAATAAGCTTGATAGCCTTGCCGTATTCCTTCGTAAGGCGCTCCTTTGCCTCGTCTGAAATTTTAGTAGTAGTTACCGTATTGATGTATGGCATTTTATATCTCCTTTTCTATAGCGTCTTTTACCTGTGAGTAAATGTAGAGTGAGCCTAAGCACACAAGTGCGCGCCTATTTGCGAGAGCCTCGCGCTTGGCAAGCGTTACTGCGGCATCTATACTCTCACTCGCTACGGCGTCTATACCGTACTCCCCCAGCACCTTGGCGTATTCATTTGCAGTTAGGGCGCGTGGGTTATCGGGTGTGAGTGTAAATACCTTGTCTGCAACTGTGCTAAGCTCCTTTGCTATCTTGTGATAATCCTTATCCTTAAGCACTCCGCTGACGGCATAAACCTTCTCCTTGCCAAAGTAGTGCTTAATGCTCTCTACCGCGCTCTCTATGCCCTCGGGGTTATGCGCTCCGTCATAAATAGTCAGGGGCGTGTTAGAAATTATCTCAAATCTTGCAGGCCACTTAGCTGCCTTAAGGCCTGCTCTTACCGCTTTCTCCGGTATATTAAACCCCTGTGCGATAAGCGCGTCGGTTGCCATCAGCACGTTTGCCGCATTGCGTGGCTGGTAGGTGCCGAGTAGGGCAAGCTCTATATCATTGTATTTTTTAAAGCTGAACAGAGTTCCTCTAAGATTGCTTTCCTTAATTATAATATCGTCGTGGTTTGTGATTATAAGCTCCGAGCCCTTTTCTTTCGCCACAGCCGTTATAACGTCAAGGGCCGCCTTGTCGGTGCCGCCGTAAAGCACGGGCACGCCCTCTTTAATGATACCGGCTTTTTCAAAAGCGATTTTTTCTGTCGTGTCACCGAGATAGGCGGTGTGGTCCAGCGCAATTCCCGTGATTACAGAGAGGCAAGGCGTCTTTATAACGTTAGTTGAGTCAAGCCTGCCGCCCATACCCGCCTCAAGCACTACAAGGTCTACCCCGTGTCGCGCAAAATAGGTAAACGCAATAGCCGTTATGAGCTCAAACTCGGTCGGCTTGTCTACCATAGCATCGGCTATCGGTCGTATCTCTGCGGTAAGCTCGGCAAGCTCGCAGTCGCTGATATTCTCACCGTTTATTCTCATTCGCTCGTTAAAGGTAACGATATATGGCGAGGTATAAAGACCGACCTTTAAGCCGGATTTTTGTAACACGCCTGCGAGCATTGAACAGAACGAGCCCTTGCCGTTAGTACCGGCAACGTGTATAAATTTGAGCTTGTCCTGTGGGTTGCCGAGCTTTGCACAAAGCTCCTCTGTTCTCTCAAGCCCCGGCTTGCAAAACGTCCAGCTCGTGCTGTGTATATATTCAAGTGCCTCGTCGTATGTCATTTTAGCTCCTTGTTGATGCCGATACCGTCGGTCATTTTTTTAAAGATGCTGTTTTTAAAAAGCATACACATAATAAATATTTCTAAGGGTGCAATAATTAGGTAAAGCGGAATTCGAAACAGAACTGCCCATTCATAATATGAAAACAGACCTATTGGCTTTATCAGCATTGAGCCTATTGCGTGTGAGCAAAAGCCTGCAACTATGATTTGTAAGGTACCTCTTTTTCGTATTGCAAATTGTGATACGCAACCGGATATAACGCCTATCATAGCTGCCCCCAGAGTGACTATTAAATTTGGGGGATAGGTTTGAAAAGATAACAGGTATGATATAAGGTCAGACGTTATTCCCACCGCGGAACCGACAATTGGGCCAAAAAGAATGCCGGATATAATTATTGGAAAATTCTCAAACGTAACCCTGAAAAGTCCCTCGCCAAAATTTAAAGTATTCTTGCAAAAGATACCAATTATAACGCTCATAGCGGCAAGCATGGCGGCTATGGTCAGAGAGCGTACTCTTTTGCTCCAAGCACTCGTGTTTCTCATAAAAAAATACCTCCATAATACAGATTTCACCTTCTGCACCACGGGGTATCCTACGGATATTCTTTGGCAACAGTGGGATGCGGGCGGTATATCGCAAGGCTTAAAGCCTTTTCGTCACTGCGGCAACTCCCCGTCCGCCGTGCACTTGTACGCATATCGACCTACTCTGTTTTTGTGATAACTTATTTTAGCACACTGCGCGTAAAAATACAAGTAGTAAAGCCTATTTTTTTCATTTATTGACAGTATTATTATCAGGTGATATAATAAAGTAAAGAATTATTAAAGTTATGGGGGATATTATATGCTAAACGTAAAGGCTGAGCTTGAGCGAGTCTTTGGCGGTACACCCACTGTGCGCTTTGATATGCTGCCTAACACTACCGCATTGTTAAAGCTTTGATATTATACAACACATGCACCCGTGCGAAATTAAGCACGGGTGTTATCATACGCTAAAGAAGTCCGTCAAAAGCATTAAATTTTGTCAATCGACAATATTCTCTTGACAAAGAGCATCGCTTGTGGTATAACAAAAGCATGCGGGCGTAGTTTAGTGGCAGAACTTCAGCTTCCCAAGCTGACCGTGCGGGTTCGATTCCCGTCGCTCGCTCCAAAAAAGTCGTATCATTTTGATACGACTTTTTTATCCAAACCGCAGGTTTGATATGGTATCACGCGAATGCGCGTATAAAATTGCCGAAGACGCATAGTATCACCGAAAGGTGCATTTTTTCTGCAAATTGATTTCATGCAGCCTAAAGGTTGATTTTATTCTTGCATATAATGAGATTATTAGAAAATCAACTTAAAACGTTACAAAATCCTATATACGCAAAAAAAGTGCGCCCCTTTTGAGGGCGCACTAAATATTTTAAGCTATAAGACTTAAATTAGTCCTTAAGAGCTGCCTGAGCTGCTGCCAGACGAGCAATCGGAACTCTGAAGGGCGAGCAAGAAACGTAGGTCAAGCCGAGTCTGTGGCAGAACTCTACGGATGTGGGGTCACCGCCGTGCTCACCGCAGATACCTACGTGAAGCTCGGGACGAACCTGCTTACCAAGAGTTACAGCCATGTTCATAAGCTTACCAACACCGTTCTGGTCGAGCTTAGCAAATGGGTCGTTCTCGAATATCTTTCTGTCATAGTAAGCATCGAGGAACTTGCCTGCATCGTCACGGGAGAAGCCGTAGGTCATCTGAGTAAGGTCGTTGGTACCGAAGCAGAAGAAGTCTGCGTTCTGAGCGATCTCGTCTGCGGTGAGGCAAGCTCTGGGAATCTCGATCATGGTACCAACTTCGTACTCAAGCTTAACGCCTGCAGCGGCGATCTCGGCGTCAGCGGTAGCAACCACAACGGACTTGACGTACTTCAGCTCCTTAACGCCGCCGGCCAGAGGAATCATGATCTCGGGAACGACCTTCCAATCAGCGTGCTTCTTCTGGGTGTTGATAGCGGCACGGATAACAGCGGAGGTCTGCATCTTTGCGATCTCAGGGTAGGTGACAGCCAGA
>JAZRFH010000024.1:0-2882 GCA_045661245.1 Eubacteriales bacterium
GCCGTTTAGGCTGTCATTCAATACCTTCGCGCCGCTTCGCTACTCGCTGCGGCTCGGTCACGCTCAGGGTCTGACAGCCGTTTAGGCTGTCATTCAATACCTTCGCGCCGCTTCGCTACATTTTCTTTGTGAGTCTTCACAAAGAATTTATTTGCGCTATAAATTCTCCGCTTGTCATGCCATAAATTGTCCGTGCAAGAATTGCTGAAAGCTCAGGTGTATCAAGCTCCTTCGGTGCTTTGCCCGTGATAAGCTCTTCAAGCTCGCTTATCGGGTGCGTGCCGAAAAAGTCGCCGCGGATTTTGGCGGAGATAATTTTTTCGTTTTTCATTTCAAGGTAAACCTCGACCGTACCAAAGTCATAGCGTACCTTATTAACAAAGGAATATCGAGAGAGCAGGTCGCGCTCGGGATAAAGCCACTCTTTGCTCGCGTTGCGCCTGTGTAATGCCTCAATTTCTTGACACGGGGGTACACTTTCAAGCTCTATATCTGCGGTCGCCTTCATTTTTTCAAGTATCCGCTCGCCAAGCTCGCGCGCGCTTTTGATACTCGGTAAAAGCTCGCATAGGTTGATAACCCTTGCACGGTTTGAGTCAACGGCACGGGCGCGCAGCTTTTCTCTATCGGTGTTTAAAACCTTATCAAGCACTGTAAGGTCGGAATTAAAAAGCAGAGTGCCGTGGTGCAAAACCCTGCTGCCTGATGCGTGCTGTGCGTTGCCCGAAAACTTTCTGCCGTTTACCTCAAGGTCATTTCTGCCCGAAAGCACCGCATCAACACCGAGAGCTCTCAGAGCGTCAATAACAGGCGCGCAAAAGCGCGCAAAATCAAGCGTACCGTTACCGCAGGGCGAGATAAAGGTATAGTTAAGGTTGCCAAGGTCGTGATAAACAGCACCGCCGCCCGTTATCCTACGCGCTACGTGAATGCCCATCTTCTCAGCATAATCCATATTTATCTGTGCGTATGCATTCTGATTTTTACCTATAACCACAGTCGGCTCGTTTTGCCAGAGCATAAAAACGTCTTCGGTAGCGGTATTAAACAGATGCTCCTCTATTGCGAGGTTAAGATGCGGGTCTTTAGTATCAAGCACAATAAATTTCATATTATCCAACCTATAAAATATAGTTTGAGCGAGGAGCAGTGTTATGCCCTCGCTCTTTTGTTTTGCAAAATCAATTAACCGTAATTATAAATTCGCTTAACTCCGTAATTAATTTTGCATTTTGCATTTATTAAAGTCCTGCTTTTGCTCTCTCAACCTTTTCGATATCGGTAAAGTTGTTGGTAGGAACATAGCCGGGAATAGGCATAATCTTCTCGTGAAGGGCATCGATAATCCAATCAGCCTGCGGGAAGAAGTGCTTCTCAAGTTCGAATGCGGGAGTTATCCAGTTTCTTGAGCCTACAACTACAGCAGGGCCGTCAAGGTAGTCAAAGCACATCTCGGTGATGTTGGACGCCATATCTCTCATTACGGAGTTTCTCTCGCACGCGTCGCCTACGAAGAGTACCTTACCTGTTTTCTTAACAGACTCGATAACCTTCTCGTAGTTGAAGGGAACGATAGAACGAGTGTCAATAACCTCAGCTGAAATGCCATACTTCTCTTCAAGAATCTTAGCAGCCTCAAGAGCTCTGTAAAGAACTGCACCGATAGTAACGATGGTAACGTCCTTACCTGCGCGCTTGATGTCGGGCTCGCCCATAGGAATCTCGTAGTGACCCTCGGGAACACCGTCAGCAAGGAACTCCTCGCCGATACCGTAAATTCTCTGTGACTCAAAGAATACAACGGGGTCAGTGCCCTCAAGAGCGGTGGTCATAAGACCCTTTGCATCAGAGGGAGTAGAGGGGAATACAACCTTAAGGCCGGGGATGTGTGAGCAGATAGCGGTCCAATCCTGCGAGTGCTGAGCACCGTACTTAGAACCAACGGAAACACGGAGCACGATGGGCATCTTAAGAATACCTGCGCTCATTGCCTGCCACTTAGCCATCTGGTTGAATATTTCGTCACCTGCACAGCCGATAAAGTCAGCATACATAAGCTCAACTATTGCACGGCCGCCGCACATTGCATAACCAACTGCAGAGCCAACGATAGCGCTCTCGGAAATGGGAGAGTTGAAGAAACGGTGATAAGGCACAGCCTCGGTCATCTTCTTGTAAACGCCGAACGCGCCGCCCCAGTCACGGTTATCCTCGCCGTATGCGATAAGAGTGGGGTCGTCATAGAACTTATCTATAATCGGCTCAAAAAGACCGTCACAGATATTGTACATCTTCATTTTGGAAACGGGCTTGCCGTTCTTATCCTTAGCGGTACGAACCTTACCCTTGATTTCCTTAACACGGGGGCACTCTTCCTTAGGCAAAAGCATCTCAGCCTCACGGGTGGGGTCAAGGCTCTTAACCTTCTGGTTAGAGAACATGATAGAGGAGATAGCGTCGGGCTCGCGGTTGAGGTCCATTCTGGGAGAAATCTCGTCGTTGATAGCGAGCTTCATTATCTCGGTCATGCGGTTTGTGATATCCTCGTGAATCTTAGCAAACTCATTCTCTGTAGCAACGCCGCCCATGATGAGCTTAGCCTTGAATGCGAGAATGGGGTCTGCTGCCTTCCAAGCATCGATTTCCTCCTGAGTACGGTAGGTAGACGAGTCGGAGGGAGAGTGACCTGATACACGGTATGTAACAACGTCAAGAAGAGCGGGACCCTTGCCTTCAAGCAGGAGCTTTTTCTTTCTTGTAACAGCGTCGATAACTGCAAGCGGGTCGTAGCCGTTTACACGCTCTGCGTGCATCTGCTGGGGGTTAAAGCCTGCGCCAAGGCGAGCCGCCATATCAAAGCCCATGGTTTCGCCCCTGGTCTG
>JAZRFH010000025.1:0-12338 GCA_045661245.1 Eubacteriales bacterium
GCAAACGCAAATGCGGTAAAGGAGCTCGTGCTTCTCGGTCTGCTTATCTCTTCACGTAAGGTTGTTCCCGCTATTGAGTGGGCGCGCGGCCTTAAGGGCAACGGTGACGAGGTTGGCAAGATGGTTGAGAAGGGCAAGGGCGCATTCGTAGGACCTGAAATCAGAGGCAAAAAGCTCGGTGTTGTAGGCCTTGGCGCTATCGGCGTTCTCGTTGCAAACGCGGCTAATCACCTCGGTATGACAGTTTACGGCTACGACCCCTTCCTCTCCTTGCAGAATGCTTGGAATCTTTCTCATAACATCATTCGCGCAAACGACCTTAAGGAAATTTATCAGAACTGCGATTACATATCCTTACATATTCCGCTTAATAAGGACACTAAGAACACCGTAAATAAAGAGGCGCTTGACCTTATGAAGGACGGCGTGCGTATTCTTAACTTTGCGCGTGACGGTCTTGTAAACAGTGAGGATATGCTTGCAGCCCTCGCAAGCGGTAAGGTTGCGTCCTACGTAGTTGATTTTCCCACCGACGAAATGATTGGTGTCGAGGGTGTTGTTTGCATACCTCACCTTGGCGCATCAACCCCCGAGAGTGAGGATAACTGCGCGGTTATGGCGGCAAAGGAGCTTACCGATTATATCGAAAACGGCAACATTACAAACTCGGTTAACCTTCCGAACGTTTCTATGCCGAGAAGTACAGATTTGCGTATTGCCGTTATACATAGGAACATTCCTAACGTCCTTACCTCTATTACCTCGGTGCTTGGCCGTGACAGCGTAAACATCGAGAATATGCTTAACAAGTCGCGCGGTGACTATGCATACACCCTGCTTGACGTTCAGCCTTGTAACGTAGACGTGGTAACAAGCCACATTAACGCAGTTGACGGTGTAATCCGCGTTCGCGTTATCTAAGGTGCTCTTATGAAGTTTTCTACTCTGCATACACATTCGACCTATTCCGATGGAAAAGGCACTTTGCGCGAGAATATTGAAAGTGCTATAAAAAAGGGTATGGTGTCGATAGGCTTTTCCGACCACAGCTTTACCGCGTGCGATACAAGCTACTGTATGAAGCTTGAGGATTACTCGGCTTACTGCAACGAGGTAAACGCACTAAAGGCGGAATATCGCGACACGCTCCCCGTCTTTTTAGGTATTGAGTGCGATTATTATTCGGAAATAGATAAGTCAATGTTTGACTATACCGTAGCCTCGGTGCACTATATCGTGCGCGACGGTGTATGCTACCCGATTGACCACTCACCCCGTCAGCAAGAGGAGTGTATACGCGATGCCTTCGGCGGCAGCGTGCTTGATATGGCAAAGTGCTATTTTGATATGATTACAGAGCACGCAATAAAGCTTGGCCCCACCTTTATAGGTCACTTTGACGTTATAAATAAGTTTACCTTAATGCCCGAGGCTGACGATAGGTTTATGTCGGTTGCCGAAGAGGCTATGAAGGAAATTTTTAAGGTAACAAAGTATTTTGAGGTCAACACAGGCGGAATTGCACGCGGTTGGCGCAAGCACCCTTATCCCAATGCGCATCTGCTTACACTCCTTCGCGACCTTGGCGGCGAGGTGCTGATTAACAGTGACAGCCACCACCCCGATAACCTTGATTTCTTCTTCCCCGAGTCGGTTGAAATTCTTAAGAGCCTTGGCTACGACCATTACTCGCTCCTCGGTGAGAATGGCTTTTATAAGGAAAGCATTTAAGGCAGAACTCATTTTAAAAAGCAAAATCGGCAAGTGCAACCTTGCCGATTTTTTAATGCTGTAATTTTGTCAAAACCCGTTTAAACAAAAAACACCCGACGCTGAAGGTCAGGTGCTTTTGTTGGCAGGGGTAGCAAGATTTGAACTTACGAATGAGGGAGTCAAAGTCCCTTGCCTTACCGCTTGGCGATACCCCTATTTGATACGCTCTAGATTATATCACAAATAATAGGGTATGTCAAGATAGTATTTGTAAGAGAATGGAAAATGTTTATATATTAAAAAACAAAAATACTACAACCGAGAGCTGTTATTTTGTATTTTATCTTGGTTTATATCAAATTCGGTTGATTTATATTTAAAGTTTCTGATAATCAATCCATCTTCGGTCAATATAAGTTCGACTTGATTTTTCAATTCTAATCTATCACGATATTCTTTTGGAATTACTACTCTACCTAAACTATCGATTTTTTTAATAATACCTATATTTTTACTCATAGTACACCTTGAATATTTTAAAAACAAAAGTTTGACATTTACTAAATGTCACATATCATATTATAAGCTTTTATAATAGATTTGTCAATCACTAAATGTCAAATTGTGGAGAAAACTATGTTTAAAAATAAAAACGACGGTAGAAATAATCTGTGTGGCGAGAAAATCCGTGCTTTGCGTTTAGCATATCCCACTAAGCTCTCGCAAAGGGCGCTTGCAGACAAAATGCAACTAATCGGCATTGACGTTGACAAAAATGCGATTCAAAGAATAGAAAATGGCAAAAGATTTGTGACGGACATTGAATTAAAAGCACTTGCTGAGATTTTTTCCACAACCACTGATGCGTTAATTTCCCAAGATTAAATATTTTCAAGGGGCAGGTGTAAGCCTGCCTTTTTATATTTAACCTCGCCGCAAGGACGAGGTTGGGGAAGCTGGGTATTGCTATGCGGGGCAAAGTTTGCGGTGACTGTACCGCTTTGATAGTGCGGGTGAACAGCATCTCCGCATAACGCAAGATACCGCCGATGGCGGTAACCGGCCAGCGCACCTCGCTTTGCTCGGTGCCGCGGTCCGACCGCTTCCCGACCAAACAAAAAACCTCGCCGCAAGGACGAGGTTTTTGTTTGGTGGGGGAAGCTGGATTCGGACCAGCGAAGTCAGTGACAACAGATTTACAGTCTGCCCCCTTTGGCCGCTCGGGAATTCCCCCAAATTATTATGGAGCTGGTGATCGGAGTCGAACCAACAACCTGCTGATTACAAATCAGCTGCTCTGCCATTGAGCCACACCAGCACACCGAACATTTGATATTATAGCAGAAAGAGAGGATAATGTCAATAGTTTTTTGTAAAATATTTTGTTCAATTTATTTTTTTGGTAAAACCCGTATAATTATAGAAAAAAAGCAGAAATACTTTGCCGCATGCCAAAATTGTTGACAAACGCTCTAGTGCCGTGCTATACTTTATTTACTGAATTTTCAAGGCGTTATTTTGAGGTGTTTTCATAATGAAATATTCAAGAGTATATATTGAACTGACCAATATATGCAATAAGAGCTGCTCGTTTTGCCCGAAAACCAAAAGAGCATCGGGACGGCTTTCAAAAGAGCAGTTTGAGCTTATTACCGATAAGCTGATGGGTGTTACAGAATACCTGTATCTGCACCTTATGGGTGAGCCGCTTGTACACCCCGAGCTTGCTGATTTTATAAGGATTGCTACGGCTAAGGGCTATAAATGCGCTGTTACAACAAACGGCACGCTTTTGCCCCGCTTTGGTGATGCTTTGATAGATGCGGGTGTTTACAAGGTTAATATATCGGTACATAGCTTTGAGGACGGCACAGAGGACGATGCTGAAAAATACCTGCGTGAATGTATGGAGTTTGCAGATAAGGCGTCGGCAAGCGGTGTTCTTACCGTCCTTCGCTTATGGAACCGGGGGCACGATAACGGCAGAAATCTCGACACGGAGTCGGCTTTGCGCGCCTTTTTCTCGGACGGAGAGTGGCTGCTTGGTGACAGGGGTGCCAGGATAAGGCATAAATTACATCTTGAATACGGTGAGCGCTTTGATTGGCCCGATATGGAGAGAGAGCCGCTGGGTGACGAGGTGTTTTGCTATGGACTTGCCGACCATTTCGGCATACTGTGTGACGGAAGTGTCGTGCCCTGCTGTCTTGATAAGGACGGAGATATAACTCTCGGTAATATTTTCGAGAGCGATATTTGGGATATACTGGACGGTGAGCGCGCCCGTGAAATACGCGATAGCTTCAGAGCTAAGAGGGCATGCGAGGAGCTTTGCCGCCGTTGCGGATATGCACGCAGATTTAAAATTTAATTTGAAAGAGAGGGGGAGCTATGGATAAGATTATATTGCCACGAGGTGCTGAGCTTATAATTGATAGGCTACATAAGCACGGCTATCGCGCAGACGTGGTTGGCGGTGCAGTTAGAAATGCGTATCTTGGCCGTGATATCCCCGACTACGATATAACTACGAATGCAAGACCCGAGCAGGTAAAAGAAATCTTTTCGGATATGCATACGATTGACACGGGTATAAAGCACGGCACTGTAACTGTGCGTATAGACGGTGAGGGCTATGAGGTAACAACTTATCGGCTTGACGGTGAGTATAAGGATGCAAGGCACCCCGAGAGCGTGCAGTTTACAGACGAGCTCGCACTTGACCTCTCGCGCCGCGATTTTACTATGAACGCTATGTGCTATAACCGCAAGGACGGCATTACTGACCTCTTTGGCGGCATCTCGGATATTGAGCGCAAAACCGTACGCACTGTAGGGCAAGCGAGGACGAGGTTCTCTGAGGATGCACTGCGTATTCTGCGCGCACTGAGATTTGCCTCTGTGCTTGATTTTGAGATAGAAGAGGGCACCCGTGCGGCGATTTTTGAAAAGGCCCACCTTTTGTCTGAGATTTCTGCCGAGAGAATATGGGTGGAGCTTAAAAAGCTTATCTCGGGTGTCGGCGCGCACAGAATTCTTAGAGAATACAGAGAAATTTTTGAGTCGATTTTATCCTTAAGCCTTAAAAAAATGCCCCCAAAAAAGGCCTTTGACTCAGGTAATGGCAGTGCCCGTATACTGTCGCTGTTTTACATGGGTTCTGATAAGCCGAGCGAGAGCTTTGACAATGCAATGCTTGCCCTGCATACAGATAACAAAACGCGTAAGGACGGTGCTGCCGCGCTACAGGTGATAGAAGAGTTTTCCTTGGCAACCGAGAGGCAAATTCTTTTGGCTTTAATGAAATACGGTATAGATGCCGTCGAGCTTGCTGTAAATGGCGGAATAGTCGTAGGCAAATACACGTGTGCCGTACAAGATAATTTGCAACGTGCACTGATAAGCGGTTTGCCTTATACACTCTCGGGGTTAGCAATTGGCGGGCGAGAGCTTATGAGTGTAGGCCTTAAGGGGGAGAAAATAGGTGAAGTGCTCACAGCCTTGCTGATTGCAGTTATAGAGGGAAAGTGTGAAAACACCAAAGAGGCACTCTTACAAATGGTAGCAGATATTTAAGAAAAGAATAATATAGCAGTGGGGGTAAAAGCTCTCGCTGCTTTTTTATGAGAGAATATAAACTTTGGCACTTAGGTGCGGAATATAAAATAATATCATTGAACGACGGTGAGGATATACCGAAAAGGCTAGGTAGGGGAATTGCACTTGTGCCCGACAATGCCGAGAATTATGACCTCAAAGCGCTGGATATAGGTGCTTGTAATCTTGGTAGAAAAGAGGCGAAAAATGCGCTTACGTTATACTTTTCAAATATTTGCGGCTATCCCGAATGTACGCTTGACATACTGCTATTTGGCAAGCTCGAAAAGATAACTGTATCAAGCACCGCGGGCACAGAAAATGCGTCACAGGCCAAAAAATGTAAACAAATATATACAAATACAGTAGTAATGAATGACCTTGTTGAGCTTGAGCTTACTACCTTGCTTTACGAAAATAAAAGGGTCAGAATTTTTGAATGCCCGGACGCAGAAAGCTGTGCGCCTGATTTATCTAAGCTTATGCTCGTGGCTCCGGGACTTTGCCCGGCAGACATATCGGTTATCTTTTCGCAAAACGGAAAGAGGGTAGTATACCCATTTGACTATGAGGGTGAGTTTATAGAGTGGGTTATAGCGGATTATTTAAACCGAACAGATAAGAAAGAGAATTAAAGACTCTTATTTGCATACTCGGGTATTGAAATGCGCGTGGGCGTGTGATATAATGTACTAAAACGAAAGGACGGTGTAGAGGTGGCGTTTGATGCTTGTATGATGCGCGCTATGCTATGGGAGTACACGTGCGCATTCCCCGAAGGAAAAATTGAAAAGGTGCTTGAGCCGCAGAATGACGAGATAGACCTTCTTTTGCATTACGGCAAGGCACGCTCACGTCTTGTTTTCAACGTTGGCCCGTCCGCACCTAGGTTGCAGCTTTCAGGCGTTGCCAAGGAGAATCCCAAGGCCGCCCCTATGTTCTGTATGCAGCTTAGAAAGCATTTGCAGGGCGCTAAAATCACCGGAGTCAGTCAGCCGGGTTTTGACCGTATTGCAAGATTTACGGTTTCGGCTTATGACGAGATGGGATTTTCCCGTGAGCTGAGTCTTATATGCGAGATAATGGGTAAGTATGCAAATCTTATCCTTGTAGGCGCTGACGGAAAGATTATCACCGCCCTTAAAATGATTGATTTTGCCGCAAGCACGGTTAGGCAGGTTTTGCCGGGCCTTGCCTATCAAGCACCTGCGATGCAGGATAAAATTTTACCGCTTGATGCGACCCGTGCAGAGTTTTTTAGTAAAATTGAGGCCGCAGAGCCCACAGTAACCGTAGAAAAGTTTATTACCTCTACCTTTAGCGGTATTGCTACGCAGATAGCGCGCGAGCTCTGCTTCAGAGCAACGGGTAACGTCGGTACAAAGCTTTACGATACCGACCGAGAGTCGCTCTGGGACACATTTGCCGCGTGGCAGGAGCTGCTCTGCTCGCACGATTATAAGCCATGTGCCGTTTTCGACAGCACGGGCAAGCCCATTGACTACTCGTATATGGATATAACCTATTTCGGTGACGGGGCAGAGCGTGTATACTTTAATAGCCTTAGCGAGCTTTTCGACTCCTATTTTTTCGAGCGCGACAGAGTGGAGCGCATACGCCAAAGGGGCAGGGATTTAATTAACCTTGTTGAAAACAGCATCTCACGTACTGAGCGAAAGCTTTCAGTGCAGCGCGAAACCTTGTTAGAGAGCGAAAAGGGTGAAGACTACAGGCGTCAGGGCGACCTTATTACCGCAAATCTTTATAAGCTTAAGCGCGGTGACACGGTGCTTACCTGCGAGGATTTTTACGACGAGAATTACCCAACCGTTAATATAGAGCTCGACGGCAGGCTTTCCCCATCTCAAAATGCTCAAAGAATGTACAAGCTTTACACTAAAAGCAAGAATGCAAAAGAGGTGCTGACAGGGCAAATCACACATTGGGAGAGAGAGCTTAAGTATCTTGAGAGCGTGCGTGACTTTATCAGCCGTGCAGAGAGTGAGGACGACCTTATGGGAATCCGTGAGGAGCTGTATCAGTCGGGATATGCCGCACGTATGCGCGGTTACAAGCCGCAAAAGCAGTTAAAGGCTCAGCCGATAAGGCTTGTAACCTCGGGCGGATATACCGTGCTGGTAGGCAGAAATAATTTGCAAAACGATTATCTTACCTTCAAGGTAGCAAATCGCGACGACTTGTGGTTTCACACTAAGGATATCCCCGGCTCGCACGTTATAATGCAGGCGGCGGGCGAGGAGCCGAGCGAGATTGACTATACAGAGGCGGCCACAATAGCCGCACGCTACTCGCAGGCAACGCAGGATACCGTAGCGGTCGACTACACCAGGGTAAGAAATATAAAAAAGCCCTCGGGCTCGCGCCCCGGCTTTGTAACCTATAAAACCAATTATACCGCATACGTCAGACGGGACGGAAAATTTAAGACACAAAATTAAAGGTTGAAGATTTACGATGGTAGATTTAAGAGGACTGCATAAGCATTTTATAATGGAGCATTTGCGCGAGGGAGATGTTGCCGTTGACTTTACGATGGGTAACGGTAACGATACTCTTTTTCTCTCACGTGCCGTTGGCAAAGATGGCAGAGTATATGCCTTTGATATACAAGAAGAGGCAGTAAATTCTACACGGGAGCACCTTATGCGAGAGGGAGCACCCGAAAACTACACACTTATCTGTGCCTCTCACGATAGGGTGGAAGAGTTTGTGCACGAGCCTATAAAGGCAGGAATGTTCAACCTCGGATACCTGCCGCGCAGCGGAAAAAAGAGCTTGACTACTATGCGTAAAACCACACTGCCCGCAGTAGAAAAGGCAATAAATCTTCTCTCGCCCGACGGCGTTCTTATAGTTGCCATATATCCAGGTCACGAGGAAGGCAGGCTTGAGGGCGAGGAGCTCGGAGAATATTTCAGCACGTTATCAAAATACAAAATCTGTGCCTCTGTGTTCCGTATACTTAATTCTCCCGATTCCCCCTACTTTTACCTTATCGAAAAAAGCGAAAGGCAAATTTAATTCTACTGCCAATTTTCGCCATTTCTCAAAAATTGCTCTCTGCGATTAACATCTTGATTTATACACATTTCAGCTGAATATTTTGACACGCCTTGGCACATTGTGGAGATTTGTGCGGAAAAAGTGTGTCACAACTCAGCTTTATTCAGCAGAAAAATGGACAAGTTGTTAAAATAAAATCAATTTTTTAATAACAAATTTCGTACGAAATGTTGACAAATGATTTTTTTTGTGCTAAGATTACTAATGACCACCAGCGGTAATGCCGTGGAGGGTCGATTAATTTTATGAAAGGATTTTTTACAATGGCTACTATTGGAAACATTCTTTGGTTCCTCTTCACAGGTCTTGGAACCGGTCTTAGCTGGTTCTTCATGGGTATCTCTTGGTGCATTACCATTATCGGTATCCCCTTTGGTAAGCAGTGCTTCAAGCTTGCTAAGCTTTCGTTCATGCCCTTCGGCAAGACTATCAACAGCAACTTCGGCGCTCACCCCATCGCTAACGTGATCTGGTTCCTGTTTGGTGGTTTCGGCCTTTGGTTTATGCACATCGTATTGGGAATTAGCTGGTGTGTTACCATTCTTGGTATCCCCTTCGGTAAGCAGTGCTTTAAGCTTGCTAAGCTTTCCGCATTCCCCTTCGGCGCTACCATCGAGTAATTGACCGAAAACGGAATTATAAAAATCTGCCTTGGCTTCAGAAATGGGCTCGGGCAGTTTTTATTTTGCAAAAAAAATGTATATTTTGTTTCATAGTGGTTGACAGTCGGGCTGAAAAATTGTATAATTGTATAGATATCAAAATATTTTCCGCCTACGTGTGCGTGCTTAGTATTATATGAAGAGGTGTTTTTCTATGGATTTTAATGAAAAATCAAGACGAGATGGCGAATTCTCAATTGAAATTGATTGGCTTAACGTGCTTAGGCTCCTTTGGAAAAAAGCGTGGCTTATAGTTATTTTGTGCGTTGTTGTCGGCTCAAGTGCATATTTATATACCAAGCTCTTTGTTGAGCCGAGATACTCCTCAAGCATAACCCTTTACGTTAATAACAAGTCAACAAATAATTTTACGGGTACGATTACTCCTTCTGAGCAGACTGCTGCACAGAGTCTTGTAAAAACCTATATCGCAATACTTATGACTGACGATACAATTGACCTCTTAAAGAGCAAGATAGACCTTGATTATACAGAGGGCCAGCTCAAGGGCATGATTTCTGCGGCCGCTATTGAGGATACGGAAATTTTCCGTGTTACGGTTACTAACGATTCTCCGGAAAACGCACAGATTATTGCCAACGCCATAATTGACGTGCTGCGTGACAGAATCTATGACATTACCGAAGGTAAAATGAACGTAGTAAATGATGCTACACTGAACAAGAAACCCGTTTCGCCCAATGCAGAGAAGAAAGCAGTACTCGGCGCTGGAATCGGTGCGGCAATTGCATGCGTTATTATTTTCGTTATGGCGCTGCTTGACGACGTTATACATAGTGAGGACTACGTTGTTGAAACGTATAATATGCCCGTACTGGCAAAGATACCTGACCTCGTTATTGACGAGCCGACCGGCAAATACGGTAGATACTCAAAGCGTGCATATCGTTCCTATTACAAGCACAATTCCTATAAACAAAACTGAGATGGGAGACTGAGAGATGTTCGGTAGAAAAAAACACAACGTAGTTGAAGAAGTGCACGAAACTATGCTTTACAAAAAGCTTGACTTTGCCGCAACCGAAGCTTACAAGCTCTTGAGAACTAACCTTATGTTCTCCTTGCCCGACAGTGACGGCTGCCGCATTGTAGGTATCACAAGCTCCATTCGCGGTGAGGGTAAGTCCACAACGGTTGCAAACCTTTCTTATACGCTTGCAGAGGCAGGCAAAAAGGTTCTTCTGATAGACAGTGACCTTCGTATACCTTCAATTGCAAAAAAGCTTGAGATTAAATCAACTCCCGGTCTTACCAATCTTCTTATCAATCCCGAGCTTATAGACAGTGCTATCATTGCTATGGACTGTCTTGATAACTGGCACGTTTTGCCGGCGGGCGATATTCCCCCAAACCCCACTGAGCTCTTAAGCTCTGCACAGATGCAGTCGCTTTTAAATACTCTTAGTGAGAGATACGATTATATTATACTGGACCTTCCGCCTGTTAACATCGTTTCAGACGCGCTTGTTATCTCGCCCCTGCTTAACGGTATGCTTCTCGTTGTAAGAGAAAATTACCTTGAGCGCAGGGAGCTTAATAAATGCGTAAAAAGACTTGAGCTTTCCGGCGTCAAGGTGCTCGGATTTGTATTCACCGTTGCTAAGGAGCAGAATGGCGGTTATCGCAAATATAAGCGTTTAAAATACTACAAGTCGTACTACAAGAAGCATCACTCCTCCGCGTATGAATATTTCTCCTCAGCGCAAGAGGGCAGCTCTTCTGATGATTGATTTCCATACACACGTATTGCCGGGTTTAGACGACGGCTGCAGAGATATATTCGAGAGCCAATCAGTGCTCTCTATGTTTGCCGCGCAAGAGGTAACTACGGTTATTGCGACCCCGCATTTTAACGCACGGGGTGACACACCCGAGAATTTTTTTGAGGCGCGCGCCCGTGCCTACGGTGAAGTTGCGATGGCAACGTCGAACTTGCTCGTGCCCCGGATTTTACTTGGGGCTGAGGTAGGCTATTTTTACGGTGTCAGCAGAATGAGAGAGCTTGCCGATATGCGCATTGAGGGGACGCGCCTTTTGCTCCTTGAGATGCCGATGGCACCATGGAGCGAGTCTACGGTAAGGGAGCTTTGCGAGCTTGCCTCGTACAGTGAATTCAAGCCTGCGCTTGCACATATTGAGCGTTATCATAGATTTGTTCCCGACCGTGTTGTATCCAAGTTGATAGAGCACGGTGTGCTTATGCAGATAAATGCGTCATTTATAAACGGTAAAGACACCCGTCGTAGCGCATTGCGTATGATAAAGTCTGGGTACGTTCATTTTCTCGGCTCTGACTGCCACGGCGCAAGCTTTCGCCCACCAAAAATCGGTCAGGCGGCACAAATTATTAAAGCAAAGCTTGGCACTGCTTTTTTTGAGCGTGAGGAGTCGATATTTGCAAAATCAAAGATTTTAGGCGGTTGTCCCGTTTAAGGTAAAGGCGAAATTTATGTGCTCGTCTTTACCTTATTTTTATTTTAAATGTGTTGAAAAAGGTAGTATACGGTGCTATAATAAATAAAAAAGCTTTTTTGAGGATTATATGAAAAAAATATTGACTTTTTTAGTGATTTCTCTTTTTGCGCTCTCACTGCTTGCTTCCTGCACACCGCAAGAGCCGACGTCTGAGCATATTTACAGTGATTTTAAGTTGTCCGATAAATTGATTCTTGAGCAATACGTGGGTGCTGTGATACCGTTTATTCCGAACGACGAATATTACATAGAGGGGTATACCGAAAAGGCTGATTTTGAGCACGGTATACGTTTTTATACACTCGGCAATACCGAAGCAGAGTATCGAGATTATCTTTTGAAATTTGCAGGCTTTACGAGAACAGACGATGTGTCGGTAAGCAGCACGGCAACGTTTGAAGGCGACGACCAAAATATTGAGATAACGTTTAGTGTAAGCGACGGGAAAAATAAGATAGAAGTCAAGGTGTACTCTAAGAGCCTAAGCACAGCGCTTGACCCGACGCCTACTCCTGACCCTACACCCGACCCCACACCTGACCCCAACCCCGACCCCGAAAACGGCGGCAACTCGGGTGGCGGAGAAGCGGCTCATACTTATAATGACTTTACACCCTCGGAGAAATCTTTGCTTACTCAATACATAGGCGCAGTTATTCCGTTCGTGCCGAATGACGAGTATTATTTGTACGACTATAACGGTGAGAGTGTAAACTATAACTACGGTTTTAATTTCTACACATACGGCAATACCGAGGCTGAATATAATGCTTACCGCAGCTTGAT
>JAZRFH010000026.1:0-27389 GCA_045661245.1 Eubacteriales bacterium
AGGTAACAACCCCATGGTTGGTATGACTGTTGCGGTTGCTGTTGCTGTTGAAGAGGCAAGCAAGTAAAATATGCTCTCTAAAGGGCTTTGTATATTTCAAAAAGGTCGTGATTTCACGACCTTTTTATTTTCGTTATACAATAAAACACGAGCCCAAATGGCTCGTGTTACATAAATTTTTTTATTGATTATTGTACTTTTTCCATTTAATTGTGTAAATAGTAGCGGTGATTACCTTAAGTACCTCTTCAAGTCTTTCGATTTTCTTATTAACCGCTTTCTCGTAGTAATAGTACTTTTCGTCGGGTTTACAAACGCAATCTTTGTTAAAATCTTCAACTATCTTATTGAATTCTTGTTTTATTCATTATAACCTTAACTGAATAGCTTGTAAAGTAAATATACAAATAATTTTGAAAATTCCGTTTTTTCACTTTTTAGGGCTATATATCATTGACAAGGCGCTATAAATAATATATAATTATTGTGAATAAAAGTATTCCGGAGTACAAATGAAATTTTTACGTATTTTTACAGTGGCTCTTGTTACGGTGCTTTTAGTAGTAATTATTGCACCTGTGGCTAACGCAACGCCAAATGACAAAAAAATAGATAAGCAAGAGGCGCCGGTGCCTACGTCGGCTGGTAGGTCGCAGGAGCTTGTTGCAATACTAGACTATATAGCTGAGTATGATACGGAAGAGGAGTGGTGCGACAACTACGATTATTTACGTCCCTACATTGAGCTTGCTGCTTCAATTGTAAAATCAGGGGATTATGACCCGACCTATTCTGTATTGCCGACGTTACTTTCTGAATTTGAACCGATGCATGCGTATTTTTCAAACCATGCCTTGGATGAGCATCTTGCGCATTTGAATGCCGAGATTTTGCGCTATGAGAATTCTGTGCACTATTTTGAAAAGTACGGTATTGCGCTTGGTATAAGGGATTACATAATTGAGAATAAGCTTGATACCACCTTGCCTGCAGTATTGGCTATCTCAGAGCAAAATAATTCTAATTTAGAAACCCTAGCCTCGGATGAGGAAAGCTATGATAAGATGCTCTCTGATAACTCCGCCGCCTTTGTCAGCGCAACGTCAGCACTTAAAAATGCAAAAAAGTATACGGATATTTTAAGACTTGTCAATGAGGCGAGTAGATATAAATATGATATGGACGTGAGCGTAGATGGAGTGAGCGAGGGTCTTATTATTCTTGAAGAAAGCAGAGAAAAGCTAGAGCTTATACGTCGAGAGTCGCAGGAGCTTATCAGATTATCTGTGCTATTAAGCTACACACATAATTATGATTTTCTTGCGGTTGTTATTGATATAATCCCGTATATTGAAAAAGCAGACGTTACAGTTGATGGTGTGAGCGACGCTTTAGTAACGTATAACACTGAGATTGATAAATATAATAACGGTATTGCAAGAACAAATCAAGAAATTGACGTAACCTATAAAACGGCTTTGTATCTTGCAAATACAAAAAAGAGCCGCAGACCTATAGCATATCTATTAGGTACCCTAGATTAAAACCGGATAGTGAAAATGAAAACAATTATTAAAAAAATAGCAGGTATTTTGCTTGTTTTAACACTTATATTGCCAAGTTTAGTATACCTTTGCCCGACTGCTGCTGTGGCTGAGCCTGTTGACGGTATAGAAAATGCACAGTCACCACAGTCAAATAAGCTGCCGATGCAGGCACAGTCGGCTAAGATAAGCGGCCAGCCCTTGGTTGATAGGTTACCCGCGAGTCATAGCAGTATTACCGTTTTTTATAACCGCCATTTCTCTGAGGGGTGGAACTTTGACAACGGCTTTACTACGACCGAGAAGATGCGCGGCAACGAGTATTCCTTGCAGTATGATTTTGCATCGGATATTAACCACAGTGACGCGAGCTATAAAAACTACTATTTTCACTTTACGCAGAAGAGCACGCAAAACGGATTTTTGCCATTAAATATTGCAGAAAATGCAACTCAAACCGTTAATAAGCTGTATTTAGAGTTTGACGTTAAGGCAAGTACAGGTGCGTCAATTCCTAATATTATTGAATTTATAAACGCAGGCCCAAACGTTAGCAATACTTTCACCTTTGGCGCGAGTTTAAATAACGGTAGCCTTTACGTGCTTGGCACTAACGTTGGCAAAATCGAGGGAGAATGGTGCCACGTAGCGATGGAGATTGACTACTCCTACGGTAAGAGTCTAGGTAAGTCACAGATTAAATATACCGCTTACGTAGGTTCCGTCAGCCAAAAGATTGAATTGATAGAGCAAGTTTCAAATTCCGTATCTGACCAAAAGAGCCCGTACGAAATCCGAATAGGCAGATGCTATACATCTCCGTTTAAGAGCGGTGATTGGTACGGTCTTGATAACCTTAAGGTTTATTCAGCCGACGGCTTTGCAAATCTTGACCCGTCAGATTTAGGTGTAACGGTTAATACCGATAAAACTAAGGATTTTGTAATTGATTCTGTCACGGAATACCTTCCTACTCCCGCTATAATTGCTGAGTCAGCCCTAAATATGAAGGTTAATTCACCGAATGCTCTTATTAAGGGTAAAACTGTAAAATTATTTGAAGGCAATTCAGTACGCGAGCTTGGTAAGCCTTATAAGAGCAACGGAAGGATTATGGTTCCGCTTTTGCCGATACTGGAGTTTACGGGTGCCGAGTATAGGTTTAATTCAAATGGCCTCGGCTGTGATTTTTACATAGGTAACAGCTATCGCTCGCTATCAATACTTTTCAAAGAGGTACAAACCGGTACAAGGGTGCTTACTCTTACTGCTATGCCCGAATATAAGGTAATTGACGGGAAAAATCAGCTTTTCATTTGTCTTGACGACGTAGAAACTCTGTTTCTCGGATATTACGTTACCTATGACGACGTAGGATTTATTTCTATCTCAGAGTACGACGATTACCTTAACCGCGACCTTGACGAGGAATTTATGCGCGAGCTTATGAAGCGCTTTGTGTATGAAGAAATTGAAGAGGACAGTGTATACCAGACGGTAAAGACTAATACAAATAATTTCGACCATCCGTATATGTACGTAGACCAGGAGAGATTTGACTTTTTACACAACGTATTTAGCTCAAAGCCCGGTGACGAAATCTACGACGACGAATTATATTCTTACCTTGAAGAATCGGTTGATTACGCAAAAAATTACTATTTCAAGTATGCCGATACCGACGCGGAAGGCAATTATTTAGGTCTAAAGCTCGGTCATTGGGAATATGACAGCCTAGGATTTGCCTCTTGGTGCACAGAATGTGATACAGAAAACCATTCTGTTGCGATAGCTCCTTACCCTGATTCAAAGGGCTATGACCCTGCGGGCGGCAGATTGAACGTGCTTTCTGACGGTGAGGGCGCGCTCTCAATTGCCTGTGAGGCACTTGGATATGCATATCAGGTAACCCGTAACGAGAATTATGCTAAGTTCGTATATGACTGGGCATTGGCGCTCTGCAGCTGGGAGCACTGGGCGCCCGGCCACTATCTTAACGTAGGTAATACTGCAAGAAACATTTCGCTTGCATACGACTTTTTGTATGATGTATGGCAGAGCCTAGAGCTTGATACTACTAAGATATGCGACGAGCTTTACAGGCTTTGTACGTACACGGCATGGCGCTCTCTTAAGGGGTTGCCCACCGAGTATAAAAACCAGAACGGTAGTGAAAGCATGGCTTATTGGGCACATATAGGAAACTGGAATCCCGTATGCTCCTCAGGAGTTTTGGCATGCGCGCTGATTTCACTTGAAAACAGTAATTACATATCCGATGCAAGCTTTGTTCTTTCAAAAACGGTACATTATCTTGGGCAGAATGGATTTAACTATTTTGCGTTTGACGGCTCCTACCGAGAGTCGGCAGGTTATTGGGCAGCTACAATTCGCTTTAGTCAGTACTGTGTGCTTACGGTGAAAAATGCGTTTGGCACTGATTTCGGCTTGTCAAATGCACCCGGTATGGATATATCAAATAATTTTGGCTCACATATGGAATCGAGCGACTATGTTTCGTGGAACTACCATGACGACTGGGTTATAAATATGCCGAGCTATTGGTTCTATATGGCGGCTGAGCTGTTTGATAAGCCCGAGTTTGCAGCGCTCAGATATTACCACATACGCAACGGTAAATCTACATATAGGCTTGATGCACTTTTCTATGACAAGGAAATGATAGAGCGCGGTCAGGTTATACTGCCGCTGGATTACATTATGGATTCTATTGATGCAACCGTTTCTCGTGATAGCTGGGACTCAGGTGCATTATACACCGGTATTATGGGCGGTATTAACAACGTAGCTCACGGTCAGTACGATTCCGGCAACTGGATATATGAGAATAACGGTATTCGGTGGTTCTGTGACCTGGGGGCAGACGATTACAACTTATATGGTGGCGGCTTGAACAGAGGTTATTACAGGTATTCTACAGAAGGTAACAATACGGTTGCTATTACCTCACGCCAGGATATTATGCCGCACGGTCAGGTTTTATCAAAGGGCGGTGAGATAACGTCTGCCTTTATCAATGAATACGGCAGTGCTACTGTAATCGACCAGTCGGCTGTATATGGCGGTAAGGATGTTGTCAGCTACGCTAGACGCGGTATGCTACTCACAAATGACCGTAAAACCGTTGTCATTCAAGATGAAATTGCATTTAATTCAGCCGAGAGCGTTTGTTGGTTTGCGCACTATCGCACAGACCAAGTGGATAGTGTTGAAATTTCAGAGGACGGCAGAACTGCATATCTCTCAAAGGGTAAAGGTGTTTTTAAAAAGTCGATTCGTGTAAGTCTTATTTCACCCGACAAATCCTTGAAATTTGAGAAAATAGATACCTATAATCTTGTTCTTGATGCAACGCCCGAGTGGGGATACTCTGAGTCAAAAAACGGAATTCCTGAGTACTCGCGTGACGTATTTATGCGTCTTGTTATCAAGGCAAAAAATGTAAAACAGTTTAACGTTGCGGTTGTGATTGAGGAATATGACGAGCAAAATCCTACGGAGCTTGGATATAACCTTGGCTATAAGGGCGATAGCAGTGCTTTACAGCCGATGCAGAGTTGGGTGCCCGAAAAGGATTACAGAATTACAGACACTCCTGTTAACCCAGAGCCCAACAAGCCCTCAAAGCCCGGCGTTTCAACGCTATTCTCAAATTCGAATCTTATCAAGGGTTGCATTGAGCGAGGCACCTATCTTACAACAGAGTTCGAGGATTTTTATATTGCTCTAGCTGAAATAGAGTACGTTTTACCATTCTATTCCTCTGATATGACAAGTGAGCTTTTGGAAATTTCGGCTATTTTTAATGAAGCAAAGGAGCTTTATAATTCCTACGTTAGCAACGTAAATAAGTCAAAGGAAAAAACTGAATCAATCGTTATTGGCTTATTAGGACTAAAAAAATAGTTTTTCCGAGGTCGGGTGAAATCCCCGACCTCTTTTTCTTTTGGTATATTTATTTTGCTATTGCAAAAATTGCTCATATATGTTATAATACATAAGTAAAATTATGTACTAATAAATTTTTAGTGGGGAGCGATTAACATGTATAAAAATGCAACGTTTACGTCCGGCACTGTTACATACAATCACTCCGCTGTAGCATATGCTCAAAAAAAACATATTTCAGATTTTTGCCATGATACCTTTATGCTCGTTTTTGTTGCGCAGGGTATGGGTAACTATACTGTCGAGGGTGTCTCGGGTGCATTAAGGTCGGGTACTGTTTTTTTATTAGCTCCGCTTGAATACTATAAGCTGATACCTTCTCTTAATACGCCCTTTGACATATATAAAATAAGCTTTACGAGAATAGACCTTGCTCTTGAGGTGCTTGAACGGTTGGATATGCTTCTCTCAGGTGATGCAAGATGCCGTATTTTTAGCGGTCAAAGTGTTGTTGTACACTCTCTGTTTGAGCGCATAGAGTCTGCAGCTTCCATGCCGGCTGACAAGCGTGAGCTTTACGTTAAAATGCTTTTGTCAGAAATAGTTATGCTCCTTTCATTCAGTAATTCTTCAGATACTGCGCGAGATAAGGGGGAATTAGGCGAAAGGGTTATTAAGTACCTGAATGACAATATTGACAGAGATTTATCACTTGATTATATAGCAGAGAGATTTTTTGTAAGCAAATACCACCTTTGCCGAGCTTTTAAAAAGCATAACGGCATTTCGGTACACGGTTATATAAGCAAAAAAAGAATTTTATATGCAAAATCGCTAATTGAAGGCGGTGAGAGTGCAGCTGATGCAGCGTACAAGGTTGGCTTTGGCGATTATTCAGCGTTTTACAGAGCATACGTAAAGCAGCTTGGTTGTGCACCGACTGCAAATTCACAAGGTAAAAAAGGGGATAGGTGATGTACGAGTATCTTAATAAAATAAATTCACCTGACGAGCTTAAGGCTCTTCCTGAAAATGAAATTCCTTTTTTGATAAATGATTTACGTGCTTTTCTTATTGACAAGGTTGAAAAGCAGGGCGGACACCTTGCGTCAAATCTCGGTGTAGTTGAGCTTAGCGTTGCTTTGCATCGTAATTTCAATTCACCCGAGGATAAAATAATATTTGACGTCGGCCATCAATCATACGTCCACAAGATTTTGACAGGACGTAAAAATCAATTTGATTCCTTGCGTGTTCCCGGCGGTCTTTCGGGCTTTACAACGAGAAGAGAAGGAGCACACGACCACTTTGGCGCAGGCCATAGCTCCACTTCCATCTCTGCTGCTCTCGGCTGTGCAGAGGCTGATAAGCTCCGTGGCAGTGATAATTTTACCGTTGCCGTAATAGGTGACGGTGCATATACAGGCGGTATGGTGCACGAGGCAATAAACAATTGTCAAAGGGACCTTAGACTCATTGTTGTTATCAATGAAAACGGAATGTCAATTTCAAGCAACAAGGGCGCATTTGCATCCTATCTCTCAGGTGTGCGTGCATCTCGCGGCTACCGTGACGTAAAGCGAGGAATTGCATCATTTCTTACACACATACCTTTAGTAGGCGTACACTTTAAGGGGGTATTGTCACTATTTAAGCGCTTGTTGCTCCGTCTGTTATTTATCCCAAACTATCTTGAGGACCTGGGATTTTATTATATCGGCCCAATTGACGGCAACGATTACAAAAAGGTAGACCGCGCGCTCAAGGAAGCGCGTGATATAGGTGGCACGTGCTTCGTTCATCTTATAACAAAAAAGGGTAAGGGCTATAAAGATGCAGAACAAGCACCGGAAAAATATCATAGCATAAGTGCCGGGGCAACACCTTCAGATACGTTCCATTCGGTATTTGCTGAGGAGCTTATTAAGCAGGCTCAAAATGATAATAGTATTTGTGCGGTTACTGCGGGAATGGGTGTCGGCACAGGTCTTTGTGAGTTTGAAAAGTCTTTTGCTGATAGATACTTTGACGTAGGAATTGCCGAGCAGCACGCCTTAACCTTTTCCGCAGGTCTTGCCGCCTCGGGCATTAAGCCTTATACCGCTATATATTCAACGTTTTTACAGCGCGGATATGACAGCATTGTACACGATATTGCTCTGCAAACACTGCCTGTAAGAATATTTATAGATAGGGCGGGCTTGTCTAAGTATGACGGTGCCACGCATCACGGCATATTTGACGTTTCATTTATGTCACATATACCTGAGGTTGAGCTTTATGCACCCGCAACCTTTGACTCTTTAAGGCTTGCGGTAAAGAAGTCGCTTGATGCAAAAGGCCCCTTTGCCGTAAGATATGCAAATACGTGTGAGTCGCCCTTAATCAAAGCGCATAACTGGCATGGCGAGGACCTTCTTGTAAAATATGATTTTGATTTAGAGGCAGCTCCGAAGAACATTTTTATTACCTACGGTAATATCTGCGAAAAGGTAATTTTAGCAGAGAGAAGGCTAAAAGAACAAGGTTATGACGTCGGCATAATACTCGTCGAATGTATTAAGCCCTATTCCACAGCTGCAAGCTTTATTGCCGATATAGCAAAAAGCGGTACACACTTCGTTTACGTAGAAGAGGGGATAAAAAACGGCGGTGCCGCTATGATAACCGAGCAAGCTTTAACAGAGCGCGGTATACAGGAAATTGCCTTTGATATTGCTGCTATTGAAGATAGCTTTGTTATACCTGATACGGTGTGCGATATATATGATTATGCAGGCTTATCAGAGGACAAATTGATTAAATACTTTATTCAGGAAAATAAATGAACGTTAATATTGAAAAAACAGACGCCCCGCTTTACATCTCAAAAGTCAGCGAGTTAAACCATGGTAAGGATTTAAAGATATATGTAGTCACCTTCGGTTGCCAGCAAAACGAGGCTGACAGTGAAAAAATACGGGGATTAGCTCAAGCGATGGGCTACTCAGTTACCGAAAGAAGTGAAGAAGCCGACCTCATAATTCTTAACACCTGTGCGATAAGAGAGCACGCTGAGGTAAAGGCGCTCTCTATGCTCGGTAGACTCAAGGGCTTAAAGCTTAAAAAGCCCGAAATGTTAATTGGTCTTGCAGGCTGCATGGCGGGTGAAGAGCACAACGTTGTAAGGATAAAAAGAGATTTTAAGTACGTTGACTTCACCATTGAGCCGAATATGCTTGATAGGCTGCCTTATCTTATTTATTCTTCACTTGCAGACGGCGAGCGCACCTTTATACACGGCCTTGACAGAGGTGATATTACCGAGGGCATGCCGCACGTGAGGCAGAGCAAGCACCGCGCTTGGGTATCGATAATGTACGGCTGTAACAATTTCTGCTCTTACTGTATAGTTCCATACGTTAGGGGCAGAGAACGCAGTAGGTCACTGTACGATATTCTTGCAGAATGCCGCGAGCTTGTAAATGGTGGCTGCCGTGAAATTACTTTGCTTGGCCAGAACGTAAATTCATATAATGCCCAATGTGATTTTGCCGACCTTGTAAAGGCAATTGCAGAGCTTGATGGCGATTTTAAGATTAAATTTATGACAAGCCATCCAAAGGACGTTTCGGATAAGCTGATTGACATTATGTCAAAAACGCCTAAGGTTGCCTCGCATTTTCACCTGCCGCTTCAGTCGGGCAGTGATAAAATCCTTGAGGCAATGAACAGAACATATAATAAAAAAGGCTTTCTTTCAACCGTAGAAAAGCTACGCCGAGTAAATCCCGATATATCACTTTCAACCGATATTATCGTAGGATTTCCGGGTGAGAGTGAAGAGGACTTTCTTGATACTCTTGATGTTTTAAGCCGAGTAAGGTTTGACACCGTATATTCGTTTATCTACTCACCGAGAAAGGGCACACCTGCCGCAGTGATGGAGAATCAGGTAGATAAAGACCTAAAGAGTGAGAGAATGGCGCGCTTACTTGAGCTACAGGATAAAATATCACTCGATTGCGCGCTTAAATATGAAAACAAGATTTTAAGAATACTTATTGACGAGGCCGAGGAAAAGGACGGAAAATGTATTCTAAAGGGCCGCGCGGATAACAATAAGCTTGTGATTATCGAGGGCGATAAAAATGCTGTCGGTAAATACAAATTTGTAAAAATTGAGAGGGCGCAGGCCTTTAATATGTACGGCAAGATTATAAATGACAAGGAGATATAAAAATGACAAAGATTATTGAGATTGCTCATCAGCTTGGTATGGAGATTGCAAAGAGCGAAGAGATAGCCGAGCTTGAGCGCGCAAAGGACGTTTTTGATAAGGACAGAGAGCTTCAGGCAAAGATGGCTGAATATGAAGCTGAGAGAAAGCTTTTGGCCGAGGAGTTTTCAAAGAATACAGATGAGGCTGATGCCAAGGCTATAGCGGATTTGCGTGCAAGAATTGAAGAGCTTACACGTGAAATAAGTGCTATGCCGAATTACGCGGCCTTTGCGGCGGCACAGCAGGCTATGAACAAGCTTATGGCTGACGTAAATGCTGAGATTAAATTCTGTATTACAGGCGAGAGGGACGATTGCACGCACGATTGCTCTACTTGCAAGGGCTGCCATTAATCATTTAATTTTCACCTTGGAGGTTTTGCTATGGCAGAACACATTCAATCAAGAAAAGAATTAACTAATCCTACACCTATGATGAAGCAATATCTTGAGGTTAAGGACGAGTACGAGGGCTTTGTGCTTTTGTACCGACTCGGTGACTTTTACGAGTGTTTTTTTGAGGATGCGGTTTTGGCATCAAGAGTGCTTGAACTCACACTAACGTCAAGAGATTGCGGTGAGGGCAGAAGAGCGGCTATGTGCGGCGTGCCCTTCCATAAATCCGATATATACGTTGGCAGACTTGTTGATAAAGGCTACAAGGTAGCTATATGTGAGCAGGTTGAGGACCCGAAGAGCGCTGTAGGACTTGTTAGGCGTGAGGTAACACGTGTTGTTACCCCAGGTACAGTTACAGACGGTGACTTGCTTTCAGAGTCTAATAACAATTTTCTTTCCTCTATTTGCTTTGGCAGGTCAGGGGTAGCGGTATGCTTTGCAGATATTTCAACGGGTGACGTTTCGGTTACTTATATAAATGAGGATATCGAAACAAGGCTTCCATCAGAGCTTGCGGCATATCAGCCGTCAGAGGCTATAATAAATATCGGTGAGAAGGATTGCGGTGAAACCGTTGAATTCTTAAAGGATAAATGCGGCTCGCTTGTCGGTGCGGGAATGGCAAGACTTTTTGACTTTGATAGGTCGCGTGAGCTTGTCAGAACAGTATATCGCGAGGAAATGGACAAGCTTAATCAGCCCGAGCTTATTATGGCCGTAGGTGCGATTTTGTCTTACGTTAAGGAAACGCAGAAAACCGACGTTACCTTTGCTAAGGAAATCAATCTTTACTCACGCGGTGACTATCTTGATATAGATTTGAGCACAAGAAGAAGTCTTGAGCTTGTTGAAGCTATGCGTACTAAGGAAAGGCGCGGCTCGCTTTTGCAGGTTATTGATAAGACAAAGACTGCTATGGGCTCAAGACTTTTGCGTGGTTGGCTTTTGCGCCCGCTTGTAAACCCCGTAGAGATAGGCAAACGCCAAGCCTGCGTGACCGACGTTTACAATAACAGAATCCTGCGCGACGAGCTTGCACTGCTTTTAGCAGATACCCTTGACCTTGAAAGACTTACTGCCAAGGCTGTATACGGCACTGCTAACGCCAAGGATTTGCGTACGCTTTATTTATCCATTGTCGGCTTGCCAGCACTTAAAGCACTTATACTTAACTCTGACTGCTCAAATCTTTCAGAGATTGCAAAAAGTCTTGATACTCTTGACGATATTGCCGAGCTTTTAGGCAGAGCTATTGCAGATAATCCCCCGCTTACAGTCAGAGAGGGCAGAATGATACGCGAGGGCTTTAATGCCGACGTTGATTACTACCGTTCGGTTAAGGACGGCGGTGACGGTATTATGCGCTCAATTGCTGAGCGTGAGCGTGAAGCAACTGGTATTAAAACGCTGAAGGTAGACTATAACAAGGTATTCGGTTACTATATTGAGGTAACTAAGTCACAGGTTGAGCTTGTGCCGGAAAGATACATACGTAAGCAGACTCTTACTAATTGTGAGCGATACATCACCGAGGAACTTAAGGAGATGGAAACAACCATACTCAGCGCCGAGGACAAGCTTGTTACGCTTGAATATGAGTTGTTTACAAGTCTTAGAGAATTCGTATGTGAGAATAACGACAGAATACGTGAGGCGGCATCTATTATAGCCGAGCTTGACGTATACTGCTCGTTTGCAGAGGTTGCAGATAAAAACGGATACGTTTGCCCTGAGGTCGACCTCTCGTTTGACCTTATGATAAAAGACGGCAGACACCCTGTTGTTGAAAAATTCGTTGGCGGCTCGTATTTCGTACCTAACGATACCTTGCTTGACGTAGGCTCGAACAGGCTTATGCTTATTACAGGACCCAACATGGCGGGTAAATCTACCTATATGCGCCAGGTAGCAATTATTACGATACTTGCACAGATAGGCTCGTTCGTGCCTGCTAAAGAGGCTAAAATCGGCGTTGTGGATAAAATATTCACGCGTGTTGGCGCATCTGACGATTTAGCATCGGGTCAATCTACGTTTATGCTTGAAATGACCGAGGTTGCATACATACTAAAGAACGCAACCAAGCGCTCACTTATTATATATGACGAGGTGGGTAGGGGCACGAGCACGTATGACGGTATGGCTATAGCGCGTGCCGTTGTGGAATATACACACTCCAAAAAAATAGGTGCCAAAACCCTGTTTGCTACACATTATCACGAGCTTACCGCACTTGAGGACGTTTGCGAGGGCGTAGTTAACTACAATATTGCTGCTAAAAAGCGCGGTGACAGTGTAATTTTCCTTCGTAAGATTGTACGCGGCGGTACAGACGATTCATACGGTATTGAGGTAGCAAAGCTTGCAGGAGTTCCAAATGACGTTGTAAAGCGCGCTAGAGAAATACTTAAGGATATTGAGAGCGGCTCTATGATTTCACTAGGCGCAGGTACTGCTATGGCTCAAAGAAATACAGAGCCCGACCTCTTTACATCTATTGCACTGTCACGTGAAAATGAGGCGGCTATGAAAATAAAGGAGCAGGACCTTAACACATTAACGCCTATTGAGGCTATGAATTTGCTTTACGAGCTTAAAAAATTGCTTGAGGATTAAAATATGGGAAAAATCAATGTGCTTGGCTTTGACGTAGCCAATCTTATAGCGGCAGGAGAGGTTGTTGAAAGACCCGCAAGCGTGCTAAAGGAATTGATTGAAAACTCAATAGACGCTGGCGCTACACAGATTGTAGCTGAAATAAAAAACGGCGGAGTATCGCTTATACGTGTTACCGATAACGGTAGTGGTATTGATAAGGACGACCTGCCATTATCTCTTAAGCGCCATGCAACAAGTAAAATACAAACTAAGGAAGACCTTGACGGTATTATGACCCTCGGTTTTCGCGGAGAGGCCCTTGCGGCGATATCCTCAGTTTGTTCGCTTACAATAATTACGAAAACCCGTGAGGCGGATACTGCCTATATGCTCACCGCAGAGGCAGGGCAGGTGCTTGATATTGAAGAGGTTGGCGCATCTGACGGTACTACGGTAGTGGTAAGCGAGCTTTTCTACAACGTTCCCGCAAGGCGTAAGTTCCTAAAGAAAGATGCAACCGAGGCTATGAACGTTTCAGCACTTGTCGAAAAGGTTGCACTTTCGCGCCCCGAAATATCTATTCAGCTTCTGATAGACGGTAAAGAGAGGTTTAAAACCCCCGGTGACGGCAATCTTTACAATACTATCTATGCTATTTACGGAAAGGATTTCAGTTCTAAATGCATAGAGGTATTCGGTACTGCTAATGGTGTAACTGTGCGCGGATATATTGGCAGGAGCGATAACGTTAAGAAAAACCGTAACCTTATGAACGTATTTATAAATAACAGATACGTTAAAAGCCTTACAGTACAGGCCGCAATTGAGCGTGCGTATACCTCATATATAGCTCCCGAGTGTTTTCCTGCGTGCGTTTTGTTTGTCGATATAAAACCCTCACTTGTTGACGTAAACGTTCACCCTGCAAAGCTGGAGGTAAAGTTTGCCGACGAGCGTGAGGTTTTTGAGGCGGTTTACTATACTGTAAAAACCGCGCTTGAGGAGCACGAATACAGACCTGAAATGGAGCTTTCCAAAAAAAGGTCCGAGGCTGAGATACTTAACCCCTTTGTCCCGCTTGGAGCTGATACTCGCGGTAAGCAATTAACCACAGATATTCCCACAACGTATAGCAAAAAGAATGAAAGCAATTTATCAAATTCCCCGTCATTTACTTATCCGAGGAGCTCTTCATATCAAGAAAAAAACGTGCTTGATAAACCGGTAAATTTACGGTATGATGCATCAGCTCCGAAACAGCAGATGTCGGGTATGTCAAGCGTTGAGTTATTGGAAAGGTATAAAAGGGCTGAGTTAAAGGTAGAGAGTGAGGCTCCTTCAGTTGAGCCCAAGCATATATACAAATACGTTGGCGAAGCATTTAACTGTTACTTAATTATTGAGTATAATGGCGAGCTTTTAATTATAGATAAGCACGCGGCACACGAGCGAGTAATATTCGAGGACCTTAAGAAAAGGGCAGAGGCTGACGGTAGAATTGCTTCACAAATGCTTATGCTGCCCATAACAGTAATACTCGGCTCGGTTGAGCTCTCGGTTGCTGAGGAATATAAGAGTGAGCTTTTGGCCGTAGGTTTTGAATACAGTATTGAAAACGGTGCTGTAAATCTTACCGCAGTACCCGAGGCTATAAGTGCTATAGAGGCAGAGAATTTATTTGCTAAAATGATAAATGAGCTCTCTGTCGGTATCGGGGACCCTAAAATTACTGATGCTGTAAGACGCGAGAAGGCCTTATATCAGATAGCCTGCAAGGCGGCAATTAAGGGTGGCAGAATATACGACAGGGCAATTCACGAATGGCTGATTGAAAAGCTTTTGTCACTACCGGATATTACTGTTTGTCCGCACGGCAGACCTGTGGCTTACAAACTTACAAAATCTATGCTTGACAGGCAATTTGACAGGCTTAAATAAAAGAAAGGTTAATAAATGGCAAAATATACATTATTAAAACAAGAGGGGAGAGCAAGGCGCGGCAGATTTGAAACCGTGCACGGTACTGTAGAAACACCCGTTTTTATGAACGTCGGCACGTCTGCGGCAATAAAAGGCGGAATTTCAACGCGCGACCTCGAGGACGTTAAATGCCAGGTTGAGCTATCTAATACCTACCATCTTCATATTCGCCCCGGTGATACGCTTATCAGAAAAATGGGCGGTATACACAAATTCTTCAATTGGCAAAGGCCTGTGCTGACCGATTCGGGTGGATTTCAGGTATTTTCTCTCTCAAAGCTACGCAAAATTACAGAGGAAGGTGTTACCTTTAACTCTCACGTAGACGGTAAAAGAATATTTATGGGACCTGAGGAGTCAATGCAAATTCAGTCAAACCTCGGCTCTACTATCGCTATGGCGTTTGACGAATGTATTGAAAACCCTTCGCCCTATAACTATGTTCTTGCATCTGAGGAGCGTACAGTCCGTTGGCTGAAAAGATGCAGGTCAGAGCTTGATAGACTGAATTCGCTTGATACAACAGTAAACCGTAATCAGCTTTTGTTCGGCATAAATCAAGGTGGAACATACGACGATTTGCGCATTAAGAATATGGAAGCTATAAAAGAGGTAAACTGTGACGGTTATGCTATCGGCGGCCTTGCTGTAGGTGAGAGTGCTGACGTTATGTATCACGTAATCGACGTTGTAGAGCCGCATATGCCAAAGGATAAGCCAAGGTATCTTATGGGTGTTGGTACACCTCAGAATATCGTAGAAGCAGTATATCGCGGCGTTGATTTCTTTGATTGCGTTATGCCAAGCAGAAATGCAAGACACGGTAATCTGTTTACATGGGGCGGTAAAATGAATCTGCTCAACGAAAAGTATATCGACGACCCAAGACCTATATACGAGGGCTGCGGCTGTCCTGCTTGTAAGAATTACTCACGTAGCTATATAAGGCACCTGTTTAAGGCCAAGGAAGCGCTTGGAATGCGTCTTGCGGTTCTTCATAACCTATATTTTTACAACGAGCTTATGCAGAAAATTCGCGATGCACTTGACGAGGGTAAATACGAGGAGTTCTATTTAAAATACAGAGATAGGCTTGCACAGAGGCTTGTCGATTAAAAAAGAGGCACGGAAGTGCCTCTTTTTGCTTACTTAAAATTTTTAATTATAGCTCTACCTTATGACCTGAGCATTTGCCGTCAAACATACCCGTAAGGTCAATATAAAGCTCGCCCTCTTCGTTTTCTCTGAATCCTATTGCATGCAAGAGCTTTTCGTCACCGCTGTTTTTATCAGCTTTTGCGTTATGTATTCCGCATAGGTCAATAAAGTTAAGCGTTTGTCTTCCGAGAATAAACATAGCTTCAAAATCTGACCTATTCGGCGCCTCTCTGAGGTCGCTTAAGTATGCTGTACCCTTTAAGAGCTCGAATTGTGAATATCCCATAACGTCACCTGTTTCAAGGTCGGTCATAACGTAGCATAGGTAATCAGGTTTATATTGACCGCCGCATAGGGTGCAAATGCTTTCTTGTATTTTTTTATCGTTTACAGGGGTTATTTTAAACATTGTTTACGTTCCTCGTTGCTTTATAAAGATATTCTACCTCGGTGTCGTCAAGATAACGCCATTTTCCAACGGGCAAGCCGTCAAGCTTAATGTCACCTATCGAAATACGTGAGAGTCTTTTTACCGTAAGTCCTGCTATCTCACACATTTTTCTGATTTGTCTGTTACGGCCTTCTACAAGCGTCATTTTAAGCACTGTACCGCTCTCGTCCTCGTTGGCAATAGTAACACCAACGGGTTTAATTTTATATCCGTCTATAACCAGGGGAGAGGTTAGCGTATTAAGCTGACTGTCACTTACGGAGCCGCCAACCTTAACTCTATATATTTTCTTTAGTGAATGGCTGGGGTGGGTTAATCTGTTTTTAAGCTCGCCGTCGTCAGTGAGAAAAATTATACCCTCAGAGATAAGGTCAAGCCTGCCAACGGGATATACTCGTGCATCTACACCGTCCAAAAGGTCAGTAATGCACTTTCTGCCCCTGTCGTCTGTTGTAGAGGAAAGGTAGCCTCGCGGCTTGTTCATTACTATATAGGTATATTTACGCTTTTCATATTTAATTTTCTTACCCTTATATGTAACAAGATCGCACTCAGGGTCGATCTTTGTGCCGGGGGTCGCAATATGCCCGTTAACCGATATGTTAGAGTTTTTAATCTCCTCTTCAGCGGCTCTGCGTGACATAAGCCCCGAGTCTGATATAAACTTTTGAAGTCTGATTTTTTGCATAATTTATCCTTATTTTATAAGCCCGAAAAGCCTCTTTTCTTTTATCCTTTCGGTGCTTTGATTGCTTACGATGTTAAAAGAAGTGTAATATTCTCCGTTTTTATATATATTTATTTTACCTACCACGTCACCCTCGGAGATAGGGGCAACAAGAAAATGCACAGAGTCAATTTCCGCAGTAAAAACATCTTTCTTATATGAAATAAGCGAGGCAGTGTCTTTAACCGATGCGGTAATATAGTCGAGCTTTCCGCAGCTTACGGGAATTTTAAATTCTGTTTTGCAAAGGTCTTCCACTCGTGTTGAATGTAAAGAGTCAAATCCGTAATCAAAAAGTGCTTTATGGTCACGCCAATCGTCAGGTGCGTCAAGCGTTACCGTTATAAGAGTTATACCGTCACGCTCGGCGGCCCCAACAAGGCATCTGCCGCATTTTTTTGTAAATCCGGTTTTAACGCCTATTGCGCCTTCATATGACTTTAAAAGCTTATTGTGATTTACAACCAATCTCTCGGAGTCACCGATAGTAAACGAATATTTATAAGTAGACGCGATTTTGCGAAACTCTTCGTTTTTAAGAGCCTCAGCTGTAATTAAAGCAAGCTCGCGTGCGGTTGTATAATGATTTTCGCTGTCAAGCCCGTGCGGATTTTCAAATTTAGTATCTTTAAGCCCCATACCTTGCGCCCGCTCGTTCATAAGAGCACAAAAGCCATCAATACTGCCACAGGCCGCATAAGCAAGTGCCGCGGCCGCATCGTTAGCACTGCGCAAGAGAAGGGAATATAATAGGTCGCGCACGGTTAAGGCATCGCCTGCTTTCAGATATATGCTTGAGCCCTCAATACCAACAGCATCGGGGTGTACGTTTACCGTTTTGTCAAGGTCACAGTTTTCTATTACAATAAGGGCAGTCATTATCTTAGTTGTACTTGCCATCGGTAACCTTGTGTCGGCATTCTTTTCATATAAAAACTCCCCCATATCGGGCGAGTAAAGTGTTGCCGCACGCGCACTGTTTTTTGTACGCCCCTCTGCGCTTGCCATAACTGCTAAGCTTGTAAGAATTATAGAAACTATGATAAATAGGGATATAACCCAAGTTTTTAAATCTCGCATAATTCACCTCTTAAGCATAGTTTATATTCTCTGCCAAAGAATATTTGTGGTAAATTATGAAAATGTGTTTTTTATTCGGTCAATATACTCAGGTGTGCGCTCGATAATCTCTACAATCTTTTCCACTGTGTCAGAGCTTTCTGTCAGCGGTATCAGCCTGATTTCACCTAAGTTACCTACTGTAAGAAAAGCTATTGGAGTTATCGAAATTCCCGTACCTCCGCCACCGCCAAAGTTTTGTGCGGACGTATTCTTTTTAGACGTATAGTCAACTCCGCCGGTTGCAAACCCCACTGCAACCTTATAAACAGGAATTACCGTAACACCGCTAGGGGTATTTATAGCTGCACCTATTGCCGTTTCCATATCGGTAAAGCTTCTTATTCCTTCAATGGACGCGGCAATAATTTCGCTCATTTTGTTCTCAGACATATTCGACCCTCTCTTTAATAACATTCTTTATTTTGTAGTATGCTACTAAAAGTAGGGAAATAATCAGCCTGAATAACAAAAAGCTTGCTGTAAAGGTTATTTTAGTTTTTTGTGCATCTTTTTTCTCGGTTACAATATACCTTTTTGCATCGTAATCGTATTGCCTGGAGTTTGCCGCAACAAATGCCAAAAGACTTGAGATGGATATGAATTTAGCACAAGACAAGTACGGCTTTTCGGCAAGGTCAAAGACGGTTAAGAATTCTAATACGCAAATCCTAACGCGCGAATAGCCTAAAAGGTATTTTATACCGCAGTATAAAGGGGAAACGTTATTTTTTATATTTTGTATCTTGATACCCTTGCCCTTTTTTTGCGGTAATTTTACCGTTATAAAAAATATTTTTAATTTTACGGTTGTTTTTTCGTTCTTCTCAAAATGAATAGTAATAGGGATAAGGAATAATAGTAGAATAAAAATGACAGTGCATACTACTATTATTTCACCCATATCAATCGTTTAAAACGTCGTCGTCTGCAGATGGCTCGTCAAGATATTCGAATGCTTCGGCCTCTTCCTTAGGCTCCTCGGCAGTGGCCTCAGTGCTTGTATCGGCAAGCTGAATATCTACTGAAATCTGGCCGTCTATTTCGTCCGCCTTTGTTCCCTCGGCCTTAGCGTTGTTAAAAGCATTTATAAGCTCGTCGCTCGTTTTAGGCAGCTCGTCAAGGTCTGATAGGCCAAAGCAACGTAAAAAGTCGTTAGTCGTAGCGTAGAGCATTGGTCTGCCGGGCACGTCAAGTCTGCCTATTGAGGCTATAAGACCTCTGTCTAACAGGTTGTTCATTGCATATGAAGAGTCCACACGGCGCAGAGTATCAACGAATGCGCGAGTAACAGGCTGATTGTATGCAACGATAGCTAGCACCTCAAGCGACGAGGAGGAAAGGGTACCGCTTTTCTTTATGCCAAGTGCATCGCGGATTTCTGTAAGGTACTTTTCTTTAGTACATAGCTGGCAGGTATCCTTAAAGGTAAGGAGCACAACTCCGCGGGGGATATCCGTACTGTTGTTATAAATAAGCGAATAGTCAAACACCTTGTCCTTAACCTTGGCGGGTGTCATTTCAAAGACTCTTGCAAGCGTTGCGTATGAAATAGGGTGACCTGCAGCAAAGAGTATTGCCTCAAGCGCCTCTTCAAATACTACGTGTCTGTCCTCGGTTATTTCAACTGTTTCTTCAAGCATTATTTCTTCACTCATTATTTTCACCCTCTTCACTGTTAGACTCGTTATCGAATTCGCTCTCCATACCTGCCTCTCCGGGCACGTAGTCGGGATTTAAACGAAACATCATTTCAAGGCCGCATTCGTCGTATTCTATAGCATCCTCGATAACTGTAAACGTTGTAATAAGTATGCGGCGTATTTTTATAAGCTCAAGTATACCCATAAACCGAGCAACAAGCTCAGGCCTGGAATCTGCATCCTTAAGCAGAAAATAAAGCGAGGCTTCCTCTTGCTCTTCTAAAAGACCGCATATCTCTTCTATCTTTTCCTCAACCGATACAACCTTGTGCTTTATAAGCGGATTAACAAGCTCGCTCGGTTTTTTAAACGCTTCTGCTACCTTTATTCTTTTTAGAACAGTTCCGAGTGCTCTTGTAAGGATGGCAACGTCAAGGTCGAGCGGTAAACCTCGCTCAGGCGGCACGTCGTCAGTACCTTTAACGTATCTGCCCGAATATTCGTCAAACATCGGTCCAAGCTCCTTAGCGGCTTCCTTAGCGCGCATATGCAAAAGCACGGCATTCTGTATCTCACGCCTCGGGTCATTTTCAGTACCTTCCTCATGCGGTAAAAGCATTTTTGACTTTATTAGCATAAGCTCGCTTGCCATAACGATAAATTCACTGGCAATTTCGAGGTCCATTTTTTCAGCCTCGTGTATATATTCCATATACTGGTCGCAAATCATAGCAATCGGTATATCGGTTATGCTAACCTTATTCTTTTGTATCAGGGCAAGTAATAAATCAAGCGGCCCCTCAAATTGATCCAATCTATAAGTCAACTGTTCAATCATTCCGTCCTCCAAGGGCTGAATTTAATAGGTTAAAAAAGGCAACAGTGCAAAGAATTTTAACATAAGACCCGAAATGAGCCTTATAGTATCTGAAACAATATCGGTAAGAGAGAATATTCTTACGATACTGCTTAGCACAGGACTTGACGAGATAAAGCTGAACGTCATTAACATACGGTATACGTAGGTACCGAGCAAAAGCCAGACTAGAACACCGATGTAAATATAGCGTTCATATTTCATAATTTTGAAATATGTTTTTGGCGGTAAGATAACGTTTACAAGCCTTGAGCCGTCAAAAGGCGGTATAGGTAACAAATTAAAAACTCCGAGGCCTATATTTATAAAATGCAGAGTGTATAAAAACACAAGCGTATTGTGCATCAGGTTGTCCAAGAAACCGTTACCCGTGTATTTAAATAAATTCGCGCATACAAGGTAAATAAATGCTACAATAAATCCCGTTATTATATTAGCGGCAGGACCTGCAAGCGCGGTAAGTGCAAAGTCGCGGCGGGGCTTTTTGAAATTCCGTGCATTTATGGGTACAGGCTTAGCCCATCCAAAATGAAAGAATATCATGCACAGTGTACCGAACGGGTCAAGGTGATTAAGAGGATTTACAGAAAGCCTGCCAAGCGATTTTGCCGTCGGGTCGCCAAGCTTGTTTGCCATAAGCGCGTGGGAAAACTCGTGCAGGCTAAGTGCCAAAAGAGTCGCAACCGCAGAAATAATCAGTTGTATAACGTAGTTTTGCTGGAACATTTATATGCCTCTGTTTTTATGAAATATATTCGTATATTTGCTTCCAAACCTCGTCCTTGCCAACACGGGTAACAGAAGAGAAGGGGATAATTGTAACACCCGTTCCCAAAAAGTATTCCTTTTCAAGCTTGTCTATAGCCTCAGAGAGCTGCTTGCTTGAAAGCTTGTCGGTTTTCGTAGCTACAACTATAAAGGGCACATCGTTATCAATCAGCCAGTTTATCATCATGATATCGTCATCGGTAGGGCCGGTTCTAATATCAATTAGCTGAATAACAAGCTTTATGGCATCAGCTGAAGGGTTTTTGAGAAAATAATCCTCTGTAAGAGTGCTCCAAGACTTTTGTGACTCACGCGAGCGTTTTGCATAACCGTAGCCGGGTAAGTCAACAAGGTACATTTTGCCGTCTATGCCGTAATAGTTAATAGTTATTGTTTTTCCGGGCGCAGACGATACTCTTGCAAGCGATTTTCTGCCAAGCAAGGTGTTGATAAGCGAGCTTTTACCAACGTTTGACCTACCCGAAAGTGCAACCTCGGGCTTGGGGTCACGGGGAAATTGCTTTGCGTTACCGACTGTAAGTGCTATACCTGAATTATTGACGTTAATTTTCATACTTAACTTCCGTAATTAAAATTTATATCAGCAGTGCGTGCTTTAAAACGTCACTTGCAGATTTACAAGGAATAAAGGTAAGGTTTTCACGTGCCTCTCTATCAATTTCGTCAAGGTCGCGAACGTTATCCTCCGGTATAAGCACGGTTTTAATGCCAGAGCGATACGCCGCAAGCGTTTTTTCCTTCAAGCCGCCTATTGCAAGCACCTTGCCACGCAGAGTTATCTCACCCGTCATAGCAACGTTATTCTTCACTCTGTGATTGCCGAGGGCAGATACGATTGCCGTTACCATAGTTATACCTGCTGAGGGACCGTCCTTAGGCACCGCACCCTCGGGGAAATGTATATGTATGTCCTTGTTCTTATAAAATTCTTTGTCTATGGAGTAGTCATTCGAGATTGTACGAACGTAGGAATGAGCAATCTTGGCCGATTCCTTCATAACGTCACCGAGCGAGCCCGTCAGCTCAATCTTGCCTGTGCCGTCCATTACCGCAACCTCAACCTTAAGCATATCACCGCCGCTTTGAGTATACGCAAGTCCGTTTACAATGCCTATGGTGTGATTATCCTCAAGGCGCTCGGGTATTACCTTTGATTTGCCAAGATAACCCTTCAAATTTCTTGCTGTAACAGTAACAGTTTTACTCTTGCCCTCTGCGATAGCCTTAGCAGCTTTACGGATAAGAGAAGCCAGCTCTCTTTCAAGGTTTCTGACTCCCGCCTCTTTTGTGTATTCACGTATAAGCGCAAGCAAGCCGGCATCGGATATTTTGAAGAGCCTCTTAGTAAGGCCGTTTGCCTTCAGCTGCTTAGGGATAAGGTGATTTTTAGCTATAGATACCTTTTCCGTATCTGTGTAGGTGGAGAGCTCTATAATTTCCATTCTGTCAAGCAGTGGGGCAGGGATGCCCTCGTACGTGTTGGCGGTTGCTATAAACATAGTGTCCGAGAGGTCGATTGGAATTTCAAGGAAATTATCGCGAAATGATTTGTTTTGTTCCGGGTCGAGCACTTCAAGTAACGCAGACGTGGGGTCGCCGCGGAAATCGCGTGACATTTTATCTATTTCGTCAAGAACTATAACAGGGTTTTCTGCTTTAGCATTGATTATTGCAGTAATAATTCTTCCGGGCATTGCACCGACGTAGGTCTTTCTGTGACCGCGTATTTCAGCCTCGTCATGCATACCGCCGAGTGACACTCTTGCGTATTTGCGGTTAAGAGCACGTGCTATAGATGCAGCAACTGAGGTTTTACCAACTCCGGGAGGGCCTACTAGGCATATAATTTGCCCCTTTACGTCTTGTCTGAATTGCTTTACAGCAACAAATTCGAGTATTCTTTCCTTAACCTTTTCAAGACCGTCGTGGTCCTCGTTGAGTATCTTTCTTGCTTCTTCAACCTTAACCTGCTCGGTTGATTTTATACCGAAGGGAAAGTCAAGTACAGTATCGAGGTATGTACGGAGAACTGTTCCCTCAGCCGCACCGAATGGTGTTTTAGCAAGCTTGCTTAGCTCCTTGAAGAGTTTTTCTCTTATTTCGTCGGTAACGTTAGCTGCAAGAATTCTTTCCTCGTACTCGGCTATTTCGTCGTCGTCATCCTCACCGAGCTCTGACTGTATAGCCTTTATTTGCTCACGTAAAAAGTAATCCTTCTGATTTTTGTCAATTTTTTCTCTGACCTGTAGTTGAATGTCATGCTCGCATTCAAGCAGCATAATCTCTTCACTAAGCATCACAAGCAGAGCCTCGAGCCTCTCGGTAACGTCTAAGGCCTCTAGCACAGTCTGCTTGTTTTTATAATCAATTACCGCGCTTGATGCAACAAAATCCGCAAGATATGCGGGGTCACTGATAGCCTCGGCACTCATTTTGAGCTCCTCGGTAAAAATAGGGTGAATGTCGCTGAGTGAAGTTAACTTACCCTTGATTTGTTGCATAAGGGCCAGAGTTTTTTTGTCATAATCAATTTCTTTGTTTTCAAGACTGGTGTAATTTGCGAGAAAATAACCCTGTGAAGACTCGATTTTGTCTATTTTAACTCTGCTTATGCCCTCAAAAACTACAGAGAGATTGCCCTTAGGGTTCTTTACAACGTGCTTGATTTCTGCTATAACGCCGATTTCAAATAAATCTGCAGCTTTTGGGTCGTCAAGAGAAATATCTCTTTGTGCTACGAGAAGAACGCGTGCGTCATAGAGAGTTGCAGCGGCGGTGAAGGCCTTGAGCGACATCTGGCGTACGACCTCAATATTCATTTGCACAGCAGGGAAACCGACTATACCGCGTAAAGCAACTATCGGTAGGGTCTGTGAGTCTATCGTACTGTCTATATTTAAAAATTCATTATCCATTATGTTTTCCTCCCCGGGGTTCATTTGGCAATACGATTCCATCGTAAAATATGCCAGATACCATTATAACACAACACTTGCGTAAAATCCAGTGGTTTTAAAATATTTTAATAAATTTATTGCAGAGGCGCGGTATATTTAGTTAAATCGTTGACTAACAAGAAATATTGTGCTATAATAAATAAAAATAAAAAGGTCGAAAAATTATGATTATATTAGGCATTGACCCGGGGCTTGCAATTGTAGGTTGGGGTGTAATTGAATCTGTATGCGGTAAAATCCGCCCGATTGCTTACGGTGCGATAACTACACCGGCGCATACCGATATAGAAAAAAGACTGCTTATGATACAGCGCGATTTAACCGACGTTATCGAAAAGTACAAGCCTGAAGAAATGGCGGTTGAGGAGCTTTTCTTTAACACGAATACTACTACCGCTATTGCAGTTGCAGAAGCACGCGGTGTTATTCTGTGCACTGCACATTCGTTAGGCGTTGTTATTAATGAATATACGCCCTTACAGGTAAAGCAGGCGGTCGTAGGATACGGTAAGGCAGATAAGGGACAGGTTATTTCTATGGTAACGTCGCTTTTAAAGCTACCCAAGCCGCCAAAGCCCGACGATACGGCTGACGCGCTTGCGATTGCTATATGTCACTCAAACAGTGCGGGCTCTGCACTTGGCAAATATTTCAACCAAAGATAGAGGATGCTATGTGGATTGCAGATAAATGGAAAGAATATGAGATACTAGATACCTCAGACGGAGAAAAGCTAGAAATTTGGGGTAAATACAGTCTTATAAGACCTGACCCGCAGGTGATATGGAAGACAGAGAAGAAAAATCCGCTATGGAAGCATGCAGACGCAAGCTATAAGCGCAGCAAATCAGGTGGCGGTGCTTGGAGCAATAACGTATTGCCCGAGTCTTGGAAAATAAATTACCGTGACCTCACTTTTCTCATTAAACCGATGGGGTTTAAGCATACCGGTTTGTTTCCTGAGCAGGCATCAAATTGGGATTTTTGCCGCGAGCTTATAGAAAAGGCAAATAGACCCATCAAGGTTTTGAATTTGTTTGCATATACGGGTGGTGCAACAGTGGCTTGTGCTAAGGCAGGCGCGTCTGTTTGTCACGTAGATGCATCAAAGGGTATGGTTGCTGCAGCCAAGGATAATGCCAGACTTTCGGGTCTTGAAAACGCACCGATACGCTACATCGTTGACGACTGTAAGAAGTTCATAGAGCGTGAAATACGCAGAGGTAATAAATACGACGGAATAATTATGGACCCGCCGTCATACGGCAGGGGCCCAACAGGTGAGGTGTGGAAGATAGAAGAATCAATAGACGATTTTGTAAAGCTAACCACCGCCGTTTTATCTGATACACCGCTTTTCTTTTTGCTTAACTCTTATACCACGGGTCTTTCGGCTTCAAGTATGAAATATATTACGGATTCACGAATACTTTTCAAATACAGAGGAAAAAGCGAGGCAGAAGAGCTTGGACTGCCTGTGCGAGATAGCGGTCTAGCTTTGCCTTGCGGCTCAACGGTAAGAGTTGTATTCGATTATTAAGAAGGTTTTTTTCAAATGAACGATTATTTAATCAGAACCGAAAATCTGTCCTTTTCCTATGTTGACGAGGGAGATACGGAGAGGCAGTATGAGGTACATCCTGCGCTTGAGAATGTTAGTATAAATATTAAGCGCGGAGAATATATAGCTGTGCTAGGGCACAACGGCTCAGGTAAATCTACGCTTGCAAAGCTTCTAAATCTTATCCTAATTCCATCCTCGGGTAAGATTTTTATTGACGGCAAGGACGTTTCTTCTCCCGATTTGTCTGAAGACGACGTTTTTGAGGTTAGAAAGAAAATCGGCATGGTTTTTCAAAACCCCGATAATCAGCTTGTTGCTACTGTTGTTGAAGAGGATGTAGCATTCGGGCCCGAAAACCTAGGTTTACCGCGTGAGGAGATTAGGCGAAGAGTTGTTGATGCCGTTAACCGCGTGGGTATGCAAGAGTATATGCATCATGCGCCACATAAGCTCTCAGGCGGTCAAAAGCAGAGAATTGCCATAGCAGGCATTATTGCTATGAAGCCTGAGTGTATTATATTTGACGAGGCAACCGCGATGCTTGACCCTATAGGCAGGCGTGACTGTATTGAGATTATGGAGTCACTATGTAAGGATGAGCGTATTACAGTAATCAATATCACTCACTATATGGAAGAGGCCGCAAGAGCTGATAGGGTTATTGTGATTAACGACGGCTCTGTTGTTCTTGAAGGCACACCCAATGAGGTTTTTTCAAATATAGACTATTTGCACAGTATAGGTCTTGAGGCACCGCAGGGTAAGGAATTAATATACGAGCTCCAAAAATCCGGTCTTGAAATCGGTAATTCCGACGTTTCACCCGAGAAATGTATTACTATACTGTATGATTATCTTTCTTCACTTAAGGGAAACTGATATATAATGAACATTATTGAACTAGAAAACGTTTCGTACGTTTACAGCAAGGGCACTCCCTTTGAAAGGTTGGCTCTTGATAACATATCCGTTGGCTTTGAAAAGGGTAAAATAACAGGTCTTATCGGACATACGGGCTCGGGCAAATCAACGCTTGTATCTCTGCTTAACGGTTTAAATCGGCCGTCTGACGGTACAATCCTCTTTGAAGGAAAAAATATATGGGAAAAGCCGCGTGAGATTTCTAAGCTCAGGTTTAGAATTGGTCTCGTTATGCAATACCCCGAGTATCAGCTTTTTGACGAAACTGTGCGCAGTGACGTCGGCTTTGGACCGCGCAATTTAGGCTTAACCGATGCTGAGATTGACGCTCGTGTTAAGTCTGCACTTGGTTTTGCAGGTATTCCCGAGGAGCTTTACGATAAATCCCCCTTTGAGCTCTCGGGCGGCCAAAAGCGAAGAGTAGCTATAGCCGGTGTGCTTGCTATGGAGCCTGATGTGCTTATTCTTGACGAGCCTGCCGCAGGCCTTGACC
>JAZRFH010000027.1:0-12227 GCA_045661245.1 Eubacteriales bacterium
AAGAAGTTCGAGGAGGCTCACAATTTCGTAGCTGAGCTCGCACAGGAAGGCGGCACAATGCTCTTCGTAGGTACTAAGAAGCAGGCTGCCGAAACAGTTAAGGAAGAGGGACTCAGATGCGGTATGTACTACACCAACGTACGTTGGCCCGGCGGTATGCTTACCAACTTCCAGACTATCCGTAAGTCCATCAAGCGTCTTAAGGACCTTGAAAAGTTGCAGGCAGACGGTACCTTCGATCTTCTCCCCAAGAAAGAGGTTGCTAAGAAGATGAAGGAGATTGAGGACCTTGAGAAGTCCTACGGCGGTATCAAGGAGATGGATACCTTGCCCTCTTGCGTATTTATCGTAGATACCCGCAAGGAGAGAAATGCGGTTCTCGAGGCTAAAAAGCTCGGTATTCCCGTAGTTGCTATCGTTGATACCAACTGTGACCCCGACGATGCAGATTATATTATCCCCGGTAACGATGACGCTATCCGCGCTATCAAGCTTATCGCAGGCAGCCTTGCCGATGCTATTATTGCAGCACACGGCGGTGCAGAAGAGGCTCCCGTAGAGGCTCCCGCTGAGGCAGAAGAGGTTACCGCTGACGCGGAGTAATCTCCCAAGTCACGCCGCGTGGGTGCGGCAAAACAAAATTAAAAATTAAGGAGATACTATAAAATGGCAGAAATCAGTGCAAAGGCCGTTGCCGAGCTCAGAAAACAGACCGGTTGCGGTATGATGGATTGCAAAAACGCACTTAAGGATTCTAACGGTGATTTTGACGCCGCAGTTAAGCTTCTTCGTGAGAAGGGGATGGCCGCTACTGCAAAGAAGGCTAGCAGAATTGCTGCTGAGGGCCTTGTTGATATCCTTACGGTAGATAACGTTACCGCTATGGTTGAGGTTAACTCCGAGACCGACTTCGTTGCAAAGAACCAGGTATTCAAGGACTTCGTTAAGACCGTTCTTAAGACCATAATCGCTAACAAGCCCGCTGACGTTGAGGCACTTCTTGCTTGCAAGGCAGCTGATAGCGAGGGTACAGTTCTCGATGCTCTTAACGAGCACACCTACAAAATCGGTGAGAAGCTTTCTATCCGCCGCTTTGTAATTATCGAGGGCGTTGTTTCCTCTTACATTCACGGTGCAGGCTCTACAGGCGTTGTAGTAAGCTTTGATACCGACCTCGCAGATAACGAGGCATTTAAGGAGTGCGCAAAGAACGTAGCGCTCCAGACCGCCGCTATGACTGTAAACTACCTTGATAAGGAGTCTGTTCCCGCTTCCGTTCTTGAAGAGGAGAAGGCTATTCTTATTAAGCAGATGCAGCAGGACCCCAAGATGGCAAACAAGCCCGAGCAGGTGCTTGAGAAGATAGTTCTCGGTAAGCTCGGTAAGTACTATGAGAACAACTGCCTTCTTGAGCAGGCTTACGTTAAGGACGATTCTATGTCCGTTGGTAAGTACGTAGCAAGCGTTGCAAAGGAGCTTGGCGGCTCTATTAAGGTTACCGGTTATGCCCGTTATGACAAGGGCGAGGGCCTTGAGAAGAGAGAAGAGGACTTTGCGGCAGAGATTGCAAAGATGGTTAACGGCTAATTTACAGCTAAAATAGAGAATCCCGGGTCGGCTTAGCACCGATTCGGGATTTTTTTGTTTTCTTATTCATATATTCTAAAAAAGACATTTTGGGGGATAAATGAGTACGAGGCAGAAATTTTTAAAAAACGGGATACTTTTATGCGCGGTCGGCCTGTCCTCGCGTACTGTTGCGCTCATAATGGGGGCGTTTATCTCGCGTACGATAGGCGCGGAGGGGATAGGGCTCAATTCACTTGTAATGAACGTGTATACCTTTGCTCTGACCTTTGCTACCGCAGGCATACAGTTAACGGTTACAGCTCTTGTGGCGGGGGCACTCGGAGAGGGAAAAAGGTCGGATACGTCAAGGATTCTTCGCGGTGCCTTTTCCTATGCTCTCATTTTCAGCACTGCGGCAACGCTGGCCTTACTTTTTCTCTCGGGCACGCTCAGCCGCCACGTGATTGGAGATAGCAGGGTATCGGGTGCTGTAAATATACTCGCCTTTTCTCTGATTCCCGCGGCACTAAGTGCGGTTATAAGCGGCTACTTTGTAGGTATGCGTCACGTATCGCTAAACGCCGCTGTAGGTGTGATGGGTCAGACGGCACGGGTTGTTCTTACAGTGCTTCTGCTTTTAAAGTATAAAGATGGTGGCACACACTCGGCCATCTTTGCGCTCGCTCTCGGTGTGACTCTTACAGAGCTTTGCGTTTTTGCTCTTTCAATGCTTGAATTTATAATAGATAGATTTGTCGGTAAATTTGAGGGTGGGCGCGGTATAGGTATCAAAGATGTGTCGCTAATTGCCCTGCCTCTGGCACTTTCCGCCTACGTGCGCTCGGCTCTTTTGACCCTTGAGCACAGCCTGATACCTAAGCGATTAAGGCTTTACGGGCAGGACGGAGGAGAGTCGCTCGCATCATACGGTTATATAGGCGGTATGGCTCTGCCCCTGCTTTTGTATCCGATGGTGCCCCTCTCTGCCTTCAGCTCGCTCCTTGTGCCCGAGTTCGCGGAGGCGCGCGCAGGCGGTGGTTTTAAGCGTATGGAGTATATTGCCTCGCGCGCCCTTACGCTTACGTTGACGTACGCAACCTCAGCGGCAGTGCTCTTTTTCACCTTCAGCGAGGAGCTTGGATACGCTGTTTACGGCTCCTATAATGCGGGGCACTACATTGCATTGCTCGCTCCCGTTGTGCCTATAATGTATCTTGACCACGTAGCAGACAATATGCTAAAGGGCATAGGTGAGCAGGTTTATTCGATGTGGGTTAATATTATAGACTCGTTTTTATCTGTTTGCCTCGTTTTTGTTTTAATACCCATTTTCGGTATATCGGGCTACGCACTTGTGATTGTGGGAATGGAAGCGTTTAATTTCCTCTTCTCTGCCTTGCGACTCAGGAAAAGGATAGCCTTTAAAATAGATTTTATCCGTGCGGTGGTGATGCCCCTGTTATCAATGGGATTATCCGCATTTTTTGTAAAGGCACTCTTCCGTGAGAGGGGTGCCGAGGTAGATTTGCGCCTCTTGATTTTCGAGGGTGTATTTACACTCTGTGCTTATTTTGCCTTTATGCTTGTATTCGGGGGCCTCTTTTCGCGCCTCTATAAAAGCGCATCAAAAACCACCATAAGCCCAAAGCCAAGTAAAAGAGCGTAGGTCACGCCGCGCTCGCCGCCCCCGTGCGTTTTCGGTATCATATCGTCGGCTATTACAAACAGCATTGTTCCGCCCGCAAAGGCAAGCGCAAACGGCAAAATTATTGTGCTCACACTTACGGCAAGGTACCCGATAAGCGTGCCAATGATTTCAACAAGACCGGTTGAGAATGCAATTAAAAAGGTTTTTATTGGGCTTATGCCCACAGATAGCATTGGGGCTATTAATACGGTACCCTCGGGTATATTCTGCAAAGCAATACTGCCGGCAATCATAATAGTGTCGGTAATGTTGCCCGAGCCAAAGCTTACCCCTGCCGCAAGCCCCTCGGGTAGGTTGTGTAAGGCTATCGCGATAACGAAAAGCGCGACTCCCCGAGAATTGTTCTCACTGCTATTAATTGCGGGTTTATCCGACACGGGTAGCACCTTATCGATAAGCGTAAGGGTAACGGCACCCGCAAATATCCCAAGCACGGTAAAGGCAACGCCCCACGTGCCGTAAAGCTCAGTCGAGTATTCAACAGACGGCACGATTAGGTTAAAGCAGCTTGCCGCAAGCATAACTCCGACGGCAAAGGACAAAACCTGCGCGCCGTACCTCTCGCTCGGCCTCTTGAAGATAAAGCCAAGCACCGCGCCGAAAACTGTAGCACCGCCCACGCCGAGGGCGGTAAGAATTACGTAAAGCATTATGAATATCCTATATTTTAAAAATGTAGCCTTCCCGTCGGGGAAGGCTACTGTCATTATATTCACTTTGTACGCTTTAGTTTATTAGTCCTCTTCGTCGGCACCGCCCTCGGACTCTATCATTCTGTTATCGAGAATGTGCAGGTCCTGAATACGTCTGCCGTCCATATTAACGACCCTCAGTACAAGTCCGTTGTATTCAAAGCTGTCACCCTCCTCGGGTATTCTGCCAAGGGTGTCCATAGCCCAGCCGTTTACAGTAGATGCGTCAGTTTCGTCGTCAACCTCGCCGAGCTCAAGCTCCTCGTAGAATTTATCAAGGTTGGTCATACCCGAAACTATGTATTCGGTGTCGCTTATTTTCTTGATTTCCTCAACGATTTCGTCGTGCTCATCCCAGATTTCACCAACGATTTCCTCAAGTATATCCTCAAGCGTTACAATACCTGCGGTTGAGCCGTATTCGTCTGTAACTACGGCAAAATGCATCTGCTTTTCCTGCAAATCTTTAAGCAGGTCGTTTATCTTCTGTGTCTTGGTTACGTACATAACCGGCTTAACTATATCGTCAAGAGGTACGCTCGTTTTAAATGCTGTTGTAAAGAAATCCTTGTAGTATATAATGCCCTTTACGTTATCAAGGTCGTCGTCGTAAATCGGTATACGTGAGTATCCGGATTCGCTGAAAAGCTTAGCCATTTGCTCTTTGGTAACGTCAGAGCGCACTGCGGTAATATCGATACGGGGCGTAAAGATGTCGCCTACCTCAAGGTCGTTAAACTCAATGGCGCTCTTGATAAGCGTGCTCTCCTCCTTGTCGATGTCGCCGCCCTCTTCTGCTTCCTCAATAATTGATATAAGCTCCTCTTCGGTCATGCCCTGGTCGTCCTTAACCTTGAATAGCTTGGCAATCAGCTTTTGCCACTGGTTAAATATAAAGGTAAGAGGGGTGAGAAGAATTACAAGCAGATTAATAAAGGGCGCGGTCAGCATTACAAACTTGTCGGGCGCTATCTTTGCCGCTGTTTTCGGTGAAATTTCTCCGAACACAAGTATTATAAGCGTCATTACAACGGTTGCAACCGTTGCGCCGAGGTCCTCGGGGCCCTTGTTTATAAGCAGGGCAGTGAAAAACAGCGTTGCAAGCGACGAGGCAAGAATGTTTACGATGTTATTGCCGATAAGTATAGTCGATAAAAGGGTGTCGTACTTTTCCGCAAGCCTTAAAACCATAGCCGCCTTTTTGTTGCCCTTTTCAGCCAGGTTTTTAGTCCTTATGCGGTTGAAGGTTGAAAATGCGGTTTCGGTAGCCGAGAAAAATGCCGAGCCAAGTATGCACGCCACGATAATGGCTAAGTACATATAATGTTGAGATTCTAACATGTCGGTTGTGTTTCTTTTTGAAACAGTGTCCTTTCAAAATAATATTTTTTACTGTAGATTTGAAAAACGTACAACTTTAAAAAGCAAAAAAAGGCGTAGCCATACCCGAAAAGTGTGGCTAAGCCTCAATATTTACGTATGTATGCGGTACTTGAATTACAAGTATTACTGTCCGCGTCGTCCATATCTTCCTCCGTAAAATGCACGCCCTAAGCACCTGCTAAAGGCGAGATACGCACATAAGTATATCATATCGCGCAGTCTTTGTCAATGCTTTGAACAAAATTTATTTTCTTTTTAAATTTAAAATAAACTAAAAATTTGCAGAATATACATTGACTTTATATATATACAGTGTTAGAATAATTAAAGTTATATATAAAATGGAAAGGGAAAAAATGATTAAGACTCTATTTAAATCGGTCAGAGAGTTTAAACTCGTTTCGATAATAACGCCGATACTCGTTTTTTTTGAGGTTATCCTCGAATGTATTATTCCTTTTGTAATTGCAGAGCTTGTAAATTCCTTTGAGCAAACCGAGGATATAAGAAGTATACTCACATACGGCGGTATCGTGGTATTGCTTGCGCTTTTGTCGCTCTTGTTCGGTACACTTGCAGGTCTTACCTGCGCTACGGCCTCTGCCGGCTTTGCACGTAATTTGCGCCATGATATGTTTTACGCGGTACAGGGGTATTCGTTTGAGAATATTGACCGTTTCTCGACCTCCTCGCTCGTTACCCGTCTTACAACAGACGTTACTAACGTGCAGATGTCGTATATGATGATTATAAGAACGGCTATCCGCTCCCCCTTTATGTTTGTCTTCGCTATCGTATCAGCCTTTGTTATGGGCGGTAAGATGGCATGGATTTTCGTTGTAGTTGTACCGATTCTTGCAGCTACCCTTATATTCGTTGCTTCTCGCGCTATGCCCCTTTTCAGAAAGGTTTTCAAAAAGTACGATAACCTTAACTCTTCAGTACAGGAAAATATTAAGGGCATGCGAGTCGTTAAGTCATACGTACGTCAGGATTATGAGAAAAGAAAGTTTGCTTTCGCCTCAGCTGACGTGGCAAAGGACTTTACTAAAGCAGAGCGTATACTCGCGCTTAACAACCCCATAATGCAAATGTGCCTTAATATCGTTATGGTATTCGTGCTTTCGTTTGGCTCGTTTACTGTTATTACCTCAGGCGGTGAGGCTCTTGGCTACGGTCAGATTTCAGCACTTCTTACCTACGGCTTTATGATTTTGTCAAGCCTTATGATGTTCTCTATGATTTTCGTTATGATTACGATGTCTATGGAGAGCATGCGCAGAATAACGGAGGTAATTAATGAGGTGCCCACTCTTGCAAATCCCGAAAATCCGATTTGTGAGGTTGCAGACGGCTCGATTGATTTTGATGGCGTCAGCTTTAAGTATTCCGAGAATGCAAAGCGCGCAGCTCTTGATAACGTGAGCTTACATATTGCCTCGGGAGAAACTGTCGGTATTATAGGCGGCACGGGCTCGTCAAAGTCAACACTCGTTCAGCTTATCTCGCGCCTTTACGACGCAACGGAGGGTACGGTTAAGGTCGGCGGTCTTGACGTGCGTGAATACGATATAGAAACGTTAAGAAACAACGTTGCAGTCGTTTTGCAGAAAAACGTGCTTTTCTCCGGTAGTATAAAGGATAACCTCAGGTGGGGTAACAAGGATGCAACCGACGAAGAAATGCGCGAGGCTTGCCGTCTTGCGTGTGCTGACGAGTTCATAGAGCATTTCCCCGATGGGTACGATACCTACATAGAGCAGGGAGGTGCTAACGTTTCGGGAGGTCAGAGACAAAGGCTTTGTATTGCCCGCGCGCTGCTTAAAAAACCGAAAATACTTATTCTTGACGATAGCACGAGTGCTGTCGACACGCGCACAGATGCACACATAAGAGCTGCTATGCGCGAATATATCCCTACAACCACAAAGCTTATAATAGCCCAAAGAATTTCGTCAGTACAGGATGCTGACAGAATAGTGGTGCTTGACGGCGGTAAGATTTACGCTGTAGGCAGTCACGAGGAGCTTCTTTCGGGCTGTGACATTTACCGCGAAATTTATGACTCGCAGAATAAAGGGGGTGATGACGGTGCCAAGACCGATAGGTAAGCCGCGCCCAAAGGCTAAAAAGGGCACGCTAAAGCGCGTAATCAAAACCGTTTTTTCCTTCTATCCAAGGCTATTGCCCATGACGCTTTTATGCGTAGTGTTCTCAGCCGCAGTATCTTCAATTCCCTCGATATTTATGCAGCGGGTGCTTGCTACGATTAAGGATGCGCTTGACAATTCGCTCTCGTGGAGTGACGTGTCGGGTACGATATTTAAGCTCGTTGCTATACTTGCAACGCTCTATATTCTTTCGCTGGCATCTGCATTCACCTACAATCAGCTAATGGCGGTTATTACCCAGGGCGTGTTAAGAAAATTCCGTGATAAAATGTTTGCAAAGATGCAGAATTTGCCCGTTAAATATTTTGACACGCACAATCACGGCGACGTTATGTCCTACTACACCAACGATATAGATACCCTGCGTCAGCTGATAAGCCAAAGCTTACCTCAGCTTCTGATATCGGGCATCACGGTTACCGTGCTTATATCCATCATGATTTATTTTTCGCTTTGGATGACGCTCGTCGTTCTCTTTGGCGTTGCAATTATGAGCTTTGTAACGCGTAAGATAGGCGGCGGCTCTGCCAAGCACTTCAGAGGCCAGCAGATAGCTGTAGGTAAAACAGAGGGCTTTATCGAAGAAATAATGAACGGGCAGAAGGTAGTTAAGGTTTTCTGCCACGAGGATGAGGCAAAGAGTGACTTTGATAAGGTAAACGGCGAATTGTTCCGCGAAACCGAAAGAGCCAATAAATTTGCCAACACCCTTGGCCCCGTGCTAAATAATATCGGTAATATACTGTACGTTTTGGTAGGCGTAATAGGCGGCGTGCTCATTCTTTTTGAGGTGCCTAACGTAAGTATTTCCATGCTGACGCTTAACGTTGCCCTCGTCGTACCGTTTCTTAACATAACAAAGCAGTTTTCGGGCTCAATAGGCCAGGTTTCTCATCAGATAAACTCGGTTGTAATGGGTCTTGCGGGCGCGTCGCGTATTTTTGAGCTTCTCGACGAGGAGGAAGAGATTGACGACGGCTACGTTACACTTGTAAACGCCAAGGAAATCGACGGCGTGCTTGTTGAATGCCACGAAAGCACGGGTCTTTGGGCTTGGAAGCATCCGCACAAGGCAGACGGCACGATAACCTATACACCTCTTCGCGGTGACGTAAGGCTGCACGAGGTTGACTTTGAATACGAGTCCGGAAAGCCTGTGCTTAAAAACATAAGCCTTTACGCAGAGCCCGGTCAGCAGGTTGCATTTGTCGGTGCTACAGGCGCGGGTAAAACAACCATAACAAATCTTATCAACCGTTTTTACGATATAGCCGACGGTAAAATCAGATACGACGGCATAAACATTAATAAAATTAAAAAGAGCTCTCTGCGCAAATCGCTCGGCATAGTTTTGCAGGACACAAATCTTTTCACGGGTACGGTCATGGATAACATCAGATACGGCCGGCTTGAGGCGACCGACGAGGAGTGTATCACGGCGGCAAAGCTTGCAGGCGCCGACGACTTTATTACAAGACTGCCCGGCGGTTACTCAACGATGCTTACGGGTAACGGCGCAAATCTTTCACAGGGTCAGCGTCAGCTGCTTGCAATAGCAAGGGCGGCAGTTTCGAATCCACCGGTTATGATACTTGACGAGGCTACGTCGTCGATAGACACGAGAACCGAGGCTATAGTTCAAGCTGGTATGGATAACCTTATGAAGGGCAGAACCGTGTTCGTTATCGCGCACAGGCTCTCTACCGTTAAAAATTCAGACGTAATTATGGTGCTTGACCACGGTGAAATTATTGAGCGCGGCAGCCACGACGAGCTGATTGCAAAGCGCGGTCAGTACTATAAACTCTACACGGGTGCCTTTGAGCTTGAATAAAAGGGTGGTTTTATGACTTACAACTCCTGCTCCTTTACAGGGCACAGAATAATTGCACCGCATCACCTCTCCAAAATCGACGGTATGGTGGCGAGAGCTATTGAATACGCATATAATCAGGGGTGCAGAAAATTTTACTGCGGCGGTGCTTTGGGATTTGATACCGTTGCCGCGCGCCAGGTAATACAGTTCAGACTCTCTCACCCCGATTGTGAGCTGCACCTCTTGATACCGTGCAAAAATCAGAGCGAAAGATGGAGTGAGGGGCAGAGGCAGATGTACGAATACACTCTCTCGGTTGCCAACACCGTAAGCTATCTTTGCGACGAGTACAGGGACGGGTGCATGCGCGAGCGCAACAAAATGCTCGCCATCCTCTCGGATATGGTAATTGCCTACGTAGAGAGGGATAGAAGCGGTGCGGGTCAAACCGTCAGAATGGCGAGGGCACAGAATAAGACGGTGTACAACCTTTATCCCGCCCTTGATAAGTCTTGAAATTTAAAATTCAATAAGTTGTGGGGAAATTGGTAATTTTTGCTCGTTTCCCCACTTTTTTGTTACACGTGTAGGGAATTTTGGGGTGCGTTTTGCGCCCTGCTGTTGAGTCTTGCCACTTGACTTTTGCTAAATACTGTGGTATAATCGGATAAACGGATAAAAGCCTTTTAAACCCGAACGGAGGTGTGTTCACAGTGGGCTTTATGGAAATTATTGAGCTTCTTAAGACCTGTAAATACGGTTTTAACGAAATCTATTCTGCCTTGGCAGATTTTTACGATAAGGTTTGTATTGACGCGAATATCACGGGTATTACCGACGTGATATGGAAATATCTTAATTACATAGAACCCGCGCTCCCATTTATCCTTATCGGCATTTACGTAATCATTGCACTGACGGGCAAGCGCATTATGGCGCCTTTAAGATTCGTGGCGTTTTTCGTGCTCGGATTTTTCCTCGGTGTATATTCTCTGTCCCCGATAATGCTTGAGGTCATGCCGGCTGTGCCAACGTGGGTAACGGGTCTTGTTACGGGTGTTGTAGCCGCGGTGCTTGCAAAGTTCATTTACTTCATACTGCTCGGCGCGGTTATGGCGTACAGCACTTATATGGTTTGCTACCTAGGACTGTTACCGTGGGTGGGCGGCTTTATGGCTGAAAACTGGATAATCGGCGTTGTCGTTGCGATTTTAGCAACCGTTGCGCTCTTCTTCGTGCTCAAATACTTTGAAATGGCAGGCACGGCTATGCTCGGCGGCTACGGTATTGCGGTGGTTGTGGGCAGAATGTGCGACTACGGGGCAATCTCGGCATTTGAGGGCAAGGAATGGATAATGGTGCTTATCATTACACTTTCCGTGGCGCTTATCGGACTCTTTGTTCAGTTCAAAACGAGAAAGCGTTATAATTGATTTATAAATACTCTTTGGGGTGAGGGCAGTTTTTGCCCTCACCTTTTTGCACAGTCCAGGCGTATTCGCGGCAGTCTATTTATTTTATATAATAGTTTAACAAAGTTATTGACAAGACTTAGTAAATGTTGTAAAATAATACCGATAAATATTTCGGACGGAAAGGATTTATTTTCTATGGAACAGTTAAGGCTTAAGGAGCTTAAGCTCTTGGCAAACAACGTGCGCCGCGGTATACTTGATGGCGTTTACAACGCAGGCAGCGGCCACCCCGGCGGCTCTCTTTCTATCGCAGACGTGCTTACATATCTCTATTTTGAGGAGATGAATATTGACCCCAAGGAGCCTAAGATGGCAACGAGAGACAGATTTGTTCTCTCAAAGGGTCACACAGCTCCCGCTCTTTACGCAGTGCTTGCAGAGCGCGGATATTTCCCCAAGGAGGAGCTTAAGACTCTTCGTAAGAACACCTCTATGCTTCAGGGCCACCCGGATATGAAGGGCACACCCGGCGTTGATATGACCACGGGCTCACTCGGTCTTGGTATCTCTGCGGCATGCGGTATGGCGCTCAGCGCAAAGGTATCGGGCGACAGCTACCGTGTTTATACCGTGCTTGGTGACGGAGAAACAGAGGAGGGTCAGGTTTGGGAGGCTGCTATGTTCGCGGCTCACTATAAGCTTGATAACCTTGTTGCATACCTTGACTGGAACGGCCTTCAGATTGACGGACCTATTGCCGAGGTTATGAATCCCACACCCTATGCTGAGAAGTTCCTTGCATTCGGCTGGCACGTAATATCCATCAATGCACACGACCTTAATGAGATTGAGGCGGCTTATAAGGAAGCAAGAGCTACCAAGGGTCAGCCCACTGTAATTATCGCACGCTCCGTAAAGGGTAAGAACGTTTCGTTTATGGAGAACAAGTGCGAGTGGCACGGTCAGGCTCCCAAGGAAGAGCAGTACCTTCTTGCCATAGAAGAGCTTAACAAAATCGCAGAAGAGCTTAAGTGAGGTGTAAGGATATGATTAAAAAGGCTACAAGAGAAAGCTACGGCCAGGCACTCGTTGACCTTGGCGCAAAATACGATTTTTTGGTTCTTGACGCTGACCTTGCGGCAGCTACAAAGACAGGCATGTTCAAGAAGGCATATCCCGACCGTTTCTTTGACTGCGGTATTGCAGAGGGCAATATGATAAGCGTTGCTGCAGGTATTGCAACAACTGGTAAGGTTGCATTTGCCTCCTCGTTCGCTATGTTCGCGGCAGGCAGAGCATTTGAACAGGTGCGTAACTCCATAGGCTACCCCCACCTAAACGTAAAGATTGGTGCAACTCACGCAGGTATCACTGTAGGTGAGGACGGTGCAACACTCCAGTACAACGAGGATATTGCTCTTATGCGTAATATCCCCGTCATGGCCGTTGTTTGCCCCGCAGATGCAACCGAGG
>JAZRFH010000028.1:0-25615 GCA_045661245.1 Eubacteriales bacterium
ATTATACTGAGCGAATCGGCATCTTATTTCGGTATTGCCGTATGCCACTCGGTATTCAATATTCTCTGTACCATTCTTCTTCTGCCGGCATCCTCGCTCCTTGAAAAGCTTGCATATAAGCTCGTTCCCGAAGGAAAAGCACCCGAAAAGGTTGTCGAGCTTGACGAGCGTCTTCTTGCAACTCCTGCTATCGCCCTTGAGCAGAGCAGCCACTTGGCTTCCAAGATGGCATCCGAAGCTATCGAAGGCTACCGACTCAGCATACAATCTATAACAGAGTACACACCCGAAATCGCGGAAAAAATCCGAAAGATAGAAGATGATACCGACCATTATGAAGATATTCTCGGCACATATCTGACAAAGCTCAGTAAGAGTCAGGTATCCGACGAGGACAGCGCGATCATTACCAAGCTCCTGAAGGCTATCGGCGACTTTGAACGAATCTCCGACCACGCCGTAAACGTGCTTGAATCGGTTGAAGAGCTCCGCGAAAAAGGCATTGAGTTCTCTCCTGCCGCAAAGGAGGAAATCGCAGTTCTTTGCGCGGCTACAAGCGAAATCCTTTCTTTGACCGAAACAGCTTACGTTAACAACGATCTTGCTGTTGCATACGACGTTGAGCCTCTTGAGCAGGTTATTGATAACCTTAAAACGCTTCTTCGTAACAACCATATCGTAAGACTCAGAGACGGTGCTTGCACCGTTGAAACCGGATTTATATGGTCGGATCTTATCACCAACTTTGAGCGTGTAAGTGACCATTGCTCCAACGTTGCCGTTGGTATAATCGACGTAAGCGAGCATACTATGAATGCACACGAGGTTATTAAGAGCCTTAAAGAAGGGAATGCTAATTATAGCGATAAATACGAGGAATATTCAAAGAAATATTCTGTAAAGCTTAACTTAGGTTTATAAAATTTTAGCTTTGGCACCGTGACGTGTGCCTGTCCTCTGACAAGTGTGTCTGCTGTGCTGAAAGAAAAAAGCAAGGCTATCAACCTTGCTTAACGAAAGCCTGACCGTTTTAAGTTTAGAGCTATGAGGCTCGCGTGGCTCGCCGTTATGATTTTGCTATCGCAAAAGTTATGATATGATTGCCCGGCTAACTTTCAACTTGGCGGAGCCAATCATCACGATGCGAAGCATCTCATAACTCATAACTTGCCGAAAGGCAATCATAACTAAAAAACCTCATCCTGTTCGGATGAGGTTTTTCTTGGTGGACCATCTAGGACTGCGACTCTCGCCCGAACTGCCCGCTCAGTCAGTCGCGGGGCGAACTCGTCATTTAGAAGAGTTCGCTAACACCGCTCCCCTTCGAGTTCTCGACGCCCCATAAACAAAAACAGGATAACCACAAGGGCTATCCCGTATTTGTTGGTGGACCATCTAGGACTCGAACCTAGGACCGACCGGTTATGAGCCGGTAGCTCTAACCAACTGAGCTAATGGTCCAAATAAAATATTGAATTATATATTGTAGTAACATATTGAAGGACCTGCGGTTATGCTCCTGTGTGTCGCAAGCGTGCTGCGCACTTCGTGCGACTAATATATTCTAGCAAAAATAATTGAACAATGTGTTAACAAAAGATTAACAAATAATAAATTAGTGGAATTATTTTCGACATAGGTGACAGATTAACATTTTTAGCTTATATAGCAACGCATTTAATTGCAAAAGAGATTGTAAATGAAATGGTTTTTTATAAAACGGCTTGGGTGGGGATTTGTAAAAAGAAAACAAGATTAAAACAGTATGTAGTGGGGGATATGCTCCGATAAAACAAAAAGCAACGCCGCAAAGTGGGGGGTAATACAACATTTCTTGGCGTTTATTTGATGATGAAACCATATTTGTGTAGATTATGCTTAAATTATTTACGTTAAAAATCTAATTCAAGTTTTAAAAATAGTCTTTGATTGCAAAAGTGGGTGACAATTCCCTAAAAGTCAAAAAATATAGTTAATTATAACGATAATAACCGCTCAATAATTGGTATAAACTTAATAAAAGTGGGGAATGACAACTAAAAACAAAAAGCAGGAGCTGTGGGGCGATAAAATCCCGTAACTCCTGCTGTTCTTTATTTTTTGTGTGAAAAATTCGTTTTTCTACGCCGGTATTGTAAACAACCGTTTACTTTTAGCCTACAAAGCCGATTTTGCGCCTTACCTTGGACATCATTTTGCGTGCGTAGTAGCTTGCCTCTTCACTGCCTGCCTTCATTACCGCTTCGAGGTGCGCCTTGTCTGCTATTAGCCTTGCATACTCGTTTCTCACTCCTGCAAGTCCGTCCGCACACGCCTCGCCGACTGCCATCTTGAAGTCGCCGTATCCGATACCGTCAAACTCGCGCTCTATCTCGTCAAGAGTTTTGCCTGTGAACGCGCGGTATATCGTCATAAGGTTAGATACACCGGGTTTATCGGGGCTATATTTTACACAGCTGTCACTGTCGGTTACTGCGCGCTTGAACTTACGCATTATATCGTCCTTAGAGTCAAGAATGTAGACAACTGCATTTTGGTTGGGGTCTGATTTGGACATTTTTGCGGTAGGCTCTGCAAGTGACATAATCTTCATAGTGTCCTCAGAAATATATCCCTCGGGCACGGTAAAGGTATCGCTGTAAATCTGGTTAAAGCGCATAGCAACGTCGCGCGCAAGCTCTAGGTGCTGCTTCTGGTCGATGCCAACAGGCACAATGTCGGTGCCATAAAGCAATATATCCGCCGCCATAAGTGCAGGGTAGGTGAACAGGCCTGCATTGATATTCTGCTCGTTCTTTGCGCTCTTATCCTTAAACTGTGTCATTCTCGAAAGCTCGCCAAACATTGTGTAGCAGTCAAGAATCCAACCAAGCTCCGCATGCTCGTGCACGTGGGACTGAACGAAAAGCGTATTTTTGGTTTCGTCAAGACCCGAGGCGAGGTAAAGCGCCAGCGTTTCATAGGTTCTGCGGCGCAGGTCTTGGGGCACCTGGCGCACGGTTATTGCGTGAAGGTCAACTACGCAGTAAAAGGTCTTGTAATTTTCCGCAAATCCCGCAAAATTCTTTATGGCACCAAGATAGTTGCCTATAGTAAGGTTTCCTGACGGCTGTACACCCGAGAAAACCCTTTTTTTATTTAATTCGTCTGCCATTTTCTTCTCCTGTAGGTGTTTTTGGCGTTTAATACATCTATTGTAAACTCAAAGGCAGATTTTGTCAAGTGACAAAGCCGCGAAAAGGGGCACTTTATAAGATATTTTTTATTTTTGTTAATATTTTATTTATAATTATATGTTATAATGCATAATCGGTATGTTATATTTACATCAAGATTTTTTGAAAGGATATCCAAAGGGATAACTAATTATGATAAAGGTAGAGCATCTTGTAAAGCGTTTTGGTAATAACTACGCCGTAAACGACGTGTCCTTTGAGATAGGCGAGGGTGAAATTGTAGGCTTGCTTGGCCCTAACGGTGCAGGTAAGAGTACAACTATGAATATTCTTACGGGCTATCTCTCGTCCACCTCGGGCGTTGTGAGGATTAACGGCGTTGACATAAGTGAAAATCCTATAGAGGCAAAGCGTTCGATAGGCTTTTTGCCCGAGCAGCCGCCCCTGTACCCCGATATGACGGTTACCGAATACCTTCGATTTGTATACGACCTCAAGGGCTGTAAATTTGACCGCGACGCACATCTTGACGAGATAATGACGGTAGTAAAGCTCGGTGAGGTGAAAAACAGACTTATCAAAAACCTCTCCAAGGGTAACAAGCAGCGTGTCGGTATAGCCGAGGCGCTCATAGGCGACCCCAAGGTTATTATCTTTGACGAGCCGACCATAGGCCTTGACCCCAAGCAGGTAATAGCTGTGAGAAACCTTATGCGTACTCTTGCCAAAAAGCATACGGTCGTGCTTTCAACGCACATTCTTGCCGAGGTGCAGGCAGTTTGCGAGCGCGTTATCATTATAAATAAGGGCAAGATAATTGCAGACGAGCGCACCGAGGATATGGTTAAAACCATTGAAGAGGGCTACAAATACCGCGTAAAAATTTGCGCACCCGAGAAGGAGTGCGAGGCTGCACTTAAGCGTATTGCCGGTGTGCGTGCCGTTGATTCTACCGGTGAGCGTGACGCAGATGCGTTTATATTTATAATAGAGAGCGAGCGCGGCGTTGACGTGCGTAAGCCCATATTTAACCTTTGCGCTCAGCGCAGCTGGGCTATGATAGGCATGGAGCCCGTCGGCACAGACCTTGAGAGTGTGTTTATACGTCTTGTCGACCGTTCTGACGGTGCGGGCAACGATAAGAAAAAGCGTAAGAATAAGTAAGGAGATAGAGAAATGCTTGCAATTTTTAAAAGAGAGCTTCGCTCATATTTTACCGGTGTTGTCGGTTACGTGTTTCTCGTAATCTACCTTGCGGTAGCGGGCGCACTGTTCGCATATACGACACTGTATTCAATGTCCGGTGACGTTACCACGTATTTCACACTGATGCTGTTGTTTTCCGCGGTGATTTTACCGCTTTTAACAATGAAATCCTTTAGTGAAGAGAGAAAAACAAAGACCGAGCAGCTGCTCTTGACAGCGCCTGTATCGCTTACGGGTATGATGCTTGGCAAATTCCTTGCGTCGTATCTGATATTTGCGTCTGCAACACTCTTATCAAGTCTTTATTTTCTTTTCCTCATTCCTTATACACAGCTTAAATTTGCCGTGCTTATCGGCAACGTAGTGGCTCTTTTGCTCGTGGGCTTTGTGTTTATTTCAATTGGACTTTTTGTTTCCGCACTTACGGAAAATCAGCTCTCCGCCGCAATCGGTACGATAGCTATTATACTAGCATCGCTTGGCATCGGTCTTCTCGGCTCGTTTATCCCCTCGAACTACTGGATAAGAAGCGTGTTTGACTCGCTTTCAGTCCTCAGCCGCTATCAGACGTTTACTGCGGGATATTTTGACCTTTCGAGCGTCTTCTATTACCTATCCTTTGGCGCTGTATTCCTCTGGCTTACCGTCAGAGTTTACGACAGACGCAGGTATGACTAATTTGAAAGGGAAGCCCTGATATGAAAAAAATTAAGGACGCATTTAAGCGTCTTGGCTCTAAGGACAGGTCGACAGCGCTCCTCTGTACCTGCGTGCTTATTGCACTGGTCGTGGTGTTGAACGTGCTTATATTCTCGCTTACAAGCGCCTTCGGTCTGTATATATATTCGCCAGATACGACAAATCTTGAAATTACAGGTAACACAGATGCCCTGTTTTCAACACTGTCAGACGGCAAAGAGGTAACTATTACCTTTTGTATGGAAGAGAATACGCTAAAAGAGCACACTACAGGCCGTTACGTATTGAAAACGGTCAAGCAGTTTGCCGAGCGCTATTCCTTTATTAAGGTTAAATACGTCAATATGCTGACCAAGCGTGACGAAAACGGTGAAATTTTTGACTTCGGAAAATACAGCAAGGATATGCTCGGTAACGAAACTCCGATAAGACAAAACAGTGTAATATTCTCCTCGGGCAGAAATTACAAGGTAGTTACCGACACGTATTCTTCCGCGGGATTTGCCGACTTTTTCTCGCTAGACGGCAACGGTTTGGTATACGCTTACGTTGGTGAGCGCATAGTTGCTGGTATGACCGCGTGGGTGCTTAACGATACCCACGGCAAGGCTTATATGACCCAAAAGCACGGTGAGACCGCAGACGTTTCCTTTGCAAATATCCTTACCTGCGCGGGATACTATATAGACGTTATAAATCTGCAGGATAAAACAGCCGATTATAAGCTCACGGATGCTGACCTCGTAGTAATATCAAATCCCACAAGCGATTTTTATAGGCTTGTTGACGGTGCTGAGGGCAGAAGTGAGATTGAAAAGCTTGAGGATTACCTGAAAGACGGCGGCAACCTTTACGTAAATCTTGACCCGCACGTAAAGCGCCTGCCTGTGCTTGAGGGCTTCCTTGCCGAATGGGGTGTTAAGCTTATAGGCCGCGAGGACGAAAACGGAATGTATTCGCGCGCTCTTGTAAGAGATACCTCTCTCGGCGTATCGACCGACGGCTATGCTTTCGTTGCCGAATATGCAGGCAACAGAGGCGCAGATAACGTCAAAGCTCTTGCTACCGCTTACAATAAAGGCGGTGTTTTGCTTGCAAGTGCAGGTGCTCTTCTGCTTGACGAGAGCCTGGGCGCAAGACCCTTGCTTACCTCGTCTTCGTCCTCAACGCTTGCCGCCGCAGGTAAAACAATAGACACGGCGGGGACCTACTCGGTTGCTTCATTTACAGAAAGACAGAATGAGAACGGCAGCTACTCCAGGGTAGTCGTGGTTCCCACAATATATCTTACCGCGCAGGATGCGCTTATCAGCGAGAGATATAACAATACCGATTTTCTTTACTCGGTATACAAGGCTATGTTTGGTGCAGAATCGGTGCCTCTCGGCTGTAAAACGGTTGCATACAACACGTCGGTGCTTGAAAATCTTACAATGAAAAGCGCCCACACCTTTACTGCGCTAATGCTTGCTATACCCGTAACGCTGGGTATCGTCGGCACGGTAATTATCGTAAGAAGAAGGAACAGATAACAAATGAAAATAGCATTTCTTAAGGGAAAGAGTAGGCATACGCGCGTCTTTGCCGTGCTGACCGCTATAGCGGTAGTGCTTATTCTCATTCTCAATATTCTTTTCTCACATCTTGGCTTACACAGCCTTGCATACCTTGACCTGACCCCCGAGGGATATTATACCCTCACGGACAAGATGGAAGAGTATTGCAAGGGTATACTTGAACCCGAGGGTAAGGAAAAAATCGAAAATATAAAGATAACCTTCTGCCGCGACCCCGACGGGCTTGTTAAGGACTTTGAGATGCGCGTTACCTACTTTATGGCGCTCGCGCTTGCTAAAAAATTCGACTCTGTTACGGTTGAGACGGTTAATATTAAGTATAACCCCACTGCCGTATCTGCCTACAAAACTACATCCAGACAGGATATAAAGCCTACGGATATAATCGTATCCTACGGCTCGAAATACAGAATTGCAACGTCGGACAGCTTTTGGACGGCTAACACCGACGGCTCGAATTTCTCCTACAACGGTGAATACAAGATGGCATCAATTCTAGCATCTCTTACCGCTATCAACGCGCCCGTGGCATATTTCGTTACAGACCACGGTGAGAGCTATTACGACCCCGCACAGCCCGAAAGCGAAACGAGCATTAAAAACGCAGCATTTGCCGACCTGCTTACCGAGCGAGGCTTGGCAATTAAGACTCTTAAGCTCTCCGAGGTTGACGAGATTCCAAAAGACTGTGCGATTTTGATTATTAACAATCCTACAACCGATATTGCTACAAATCCCGACAACTACTCCAGCATAGGTTATGTTTCCGACGTTGAAAAAATAGACAGATATCTTATAGATAGCCTTGGTACTCTCATAGTCAATAAGGCGTATGACGTAAGGCTGCCCGTTCTTGAGAGCCTGCTTGCAGAGTGGGGTATTGCCTTTGGCACCGGAGCCGTAAAGGACGAGGAGCGTAAGTACGAGAGCCCCGTGGATAACGATTACAATATCCTCGGCGTTTACGATACGAATGAAGAGGGTCTGGGCAGTGCCTATTACGGCAGCTATGCAGGTCTTGCATCAGCACCCGATATGCTTTTCAAAAACACGGGATACGTATATTGCTCATATTCGGGCGGTACCGTAATGCCCGAGCCGGGCACGTTCAATATCAATAAGAATTACGCACCCTTTATTGGCACGACCGATAAGGCCTATGCATCTGTTTCGTTTAAGGACGAGGACGACGGTAACAGAACTGCCGCCGAGGGTTACAAGGCGCTTGCCGCTCTTTCTGCGCGCACGAGCTTCGACGACCATACAAACGAAACTACCTATGCGTATATCTTTGCGTCAAATTCCGAGCATTTTTACTCGCAAGAGGTGCTTGGCAATCCCGCGTTCGCTAACTACGACATAATGGCATCGGTTATATCGAATATCTCCCGTACTGAAAGACACGCATCAATTGAGCTTGGCGGTACTTCTATAAACTCACCGTCCTTTGGCGGAAAGCAGACGGTTGATATGATTCTTAAGGATTATACGGAAGAGATTTATTCGCCCGATGCTACAGAGATTATAAAGATTAACCACGCGTTTACACCCGCAGCGCGCGGTTGGTTCACTGCTGCTGTCTGCGTAGCACCCGTAGGTATATTAATACTTGGCCTTGCAGTGTTTATAAGGCGCAAATATCTGTAAGGAGGGGCTATGAAGACTGTAAGAAAATTTAAGCTGACGAAAAAACAGAAGCTCCTTGCAATACTTTCGGCGCTTCTCGTTGTGATAGGCACTGCGTGTGCCATAACGGTGCCGCTTATCAGCGGCAACACCGACCCCACAAAAAAGGACCCGCCCGAGATTCTTGAGGGCGAGGCGCTTTACCTCAATACCACTATCGCATATCCGATGGTGAGTGAGGCAAATATACAGTATATCTTAGTTCAGAATGCTAACGGCAGCTTTGATATGCTTCGCGAAGGCAATATTTTCTATTTCAGCTTTGACGACGGTAATGGCGTTAAGAATATGAGGCCGTATTTACCGCCTATCGTTGACGCAGAGGGCGGATTTGATTATTCGAGCCTTTACGCAATAGAGCAAAATGACGGCTACGGCCAGATTTATATGCTCTCGTATCTTTGCACGGCTATAGGTACGCCATATTTTTCCGAGCGTATACCTCTGCCCGAGGGCGGCAGTGAGAGGGCGCTTTTGCTCAAGGAATACGGATTTGTTAAGGAAAAAGAGGAAACGGTGACCTTCGTATACACCGAGAAGGACGGCGACGGTAAAACCGTAGAAAAGAGCCACACCGTAAAAATCGGCGGCAAGGCCGTATCGGGTGCAGGGTACTACTTTATGGTAGACGGCAGAAACTACGTTTACTATACCTCAAACTCGTATTTTGACTATGCACTTAAGGGCTTCCACTCCTTCATTAAAGGCACACTCGTTGCCGAGGGTCTGCGCGAAGACTCTGCATTCGAGCCCTATCTTACTACGGATTTCCGCCACTGGGCAAATGAAGAGCATAAGAAGGAAAACGAGGCGGTAACGGCAGGCTCTAACGTTATAGTGGATGCTGAAATTATTACCCCTCTTAACAAGGGCGCAGATTACGTGCCGAGTACAAGCTTAGAGGAAAAGGGATATGCTGCCCCCGCGTTTGATAAGCTGGGCTTTGACCTTGAGGCGCTTAAGGAGCACCCCGATTTTCGGAGGATTTCCTCTATACTCACGTCAATGAAGGTTGGCAAGCAAGAGAATCAAAAGCTCATAACTATGCTTTACGAGGACGGTACTGCAGACTCTAAGCTGGTTGACCTCAGCGGTAAAACTAACTACACCTACACTATAAGCAAAATAGAGTCGGTACTTACCGACACCGACGAGATAGAAACAGAGGGCTATGCGGTAGGCGGCTCAAATCTTATCAAGGTTGCTTACTTTTACAGCATAGACGGCGTAAGCCAGACCTCTCTTATACGCCACGCGGTGCTTGACCTTTCGCTCACCGCAATACCGGCAGATGCGGTAAATGCCCTGCGTGCGGCATCGGTAGGCACGCTTACAACCCCCGTAACGTTTGATTTAACCTATACTAAGGATAATGCTATAGCGGTAAACGAGAGCCTTGTAATAGCAAATATATCAAGAATATTCAATAAGGACGGCTCCATAGCAGAGACGGTAGGCGAGGATTCTTACGTAACGATTGACGTATACAAAATCATAAACGGCAAAAAAACCGACGCCAAAACCCGTAATATTCAAATCTCTGACCTCTCGGGTATCGAGAACGGTGAGGATATTAAGAGAGCAATTTTAGGTAAATCAGTTGGAGTGGGTCTTGATATCAAGGCTTATGACAAGACTACCTATTACGAGATTTTCCGTGACTTTGAGGCCTACAGGATAAGAGAGGTGGATTACTTTATAACCTCAAATCTCGTAGCGCATTTCCGTTTTCTTAACGCCTCGGAGCGCGACCCCTATTACGGCGAGAGCTTTTATGAGAATATGCTTGACACGGAGTATCGGTTCTACGGACTGAACGCAGATGCGTGTGAGAGTATTGTTGAGTATCTCGGCGGTATCCCTGCGGGCAACGGCGTTACAAGCGTTGGGTTAGCCGGTGAAACTGTAGCTACCGGTCTTACCCATGCAAATATGGAAAAATACGGCCTTTACGCGTACAAAATTTACTTTGAATTACCCAGAGGCATTTCGGATATCACCGAGGGCACGGAGTATGACGAGGAGAATATGCTGAGCGATTACAGCTGGCTCGGCAAGCTGGGCTTTACTCTTTACATCAGCGAGAAGAGATATGACAGCCCCACGGGCGAGCCATACAGATACGTAGGCTCGGATATGTATGACGTTATTGCACGCGTGTACGACGAGGAGCTTGACTTTGTGGAGAGAAGCTTTACCGACCTTTACGCAAGAGATAATATTATGTTTGCGTCAATCTCCGACGTTGATTTGATTGAGATTGACTTTAATATGTCCGACCTTTACGGAAAATACAGCTTTGCAATAGACCATAAGGATTTGTATATTGGATATGAGAACGGTAAGAACGTTGCAAAGGACCATTATTTTGAGGGTGCAAACGTTGTAGAAAAGCTGTTGGTTAACGTAACTGCCCAAGGCGAGCGTATTGACACTGCGTTTGAAACGATGTACCGTGTGGCGCTTGAAAACCCTGACCCCAACTTGAGAAAGGTGAGCGTTTCATATATCTATAACGTTGTAAATAACGGCGGTGAGCCGATGCATGAGAGCCTTGTTGATACTGTTGGTGTTGCAAACTTTAAGCAGGCATACCAGCTGTTGCTGCTAACACGCTATCAGGGCATTCTTACTCCCGAGGAAAAGGCTGAGGCTAAGTCGGGCACACCCGATATGACTATCCGTGTTAAAATGACTCATAAGGCGTACTATTACACCTACGATTTTTACAGGTTTAATGACAGGCGCGTTATGGTTAGCGTTTATCAGACCGATACTGCGGGTAATCGTGTATCGCCACAGGTATCAGATTTTTATATCAGCACCTTTGCATTTAAAAAGCTGTGTGCAAACTACGTAAATCTCTTAAACGGCGTTTACATTAACCGTGACCAGGGCTATAACGATATCCCACTCGGCAAATAACCGAAATATTTTTACGTAATATTCAAAAAAACATTTGCTTTTTTGCGCGCGGTGTGGTATAATAATATGCACGCTATTTAAATGATTAAAAATTATGAAATAAAACACAAAGGGAACACACAGATGAAGAAGAGAATTATCAGTTTGATTCTTGTTGCGGTTATCTCGGTTCTTGCTCTTGCGGGCTGTGGCTACAGCTATGAGAAGGATAATATGGATAACTACGCAACCTTTAACAAGGACGCATTCCTTGCGGCACTGGCCGACGGCTCAATTAAAATTACAGATGCGGATTTCGGTGTAGATGCAGACCGTGATTTGCTCGTTCTTGACGCTATTATGTCAACCGTTGCAAAGAGCGCAGGCACCGATACTAAGGTTAAAGAGGGCGTGGCAGGCAAGTACGATATGCTTTACTACTGCTACTATGCTACTGCAGTTATTGAGAACGAGGTACGCACCTTCTATGCTAACAAAATGGCAGAGTCCTCTCCCACAAGCTTCCAGATGGGCCTTACCACTGTAGAGGGACTTCAGGAGAAGATTCAGGCACTTTTTGCAAGCACTGATATCGCATCTCACATATACACGACTGTTACAGTTGACGATACCGCAACCAAGGACGTTGTTGAGAACAAGGTAGCGGCAGGCAACGTAGTTTACGTTTCTTACACAAGAGATTACACTGCATATCTGTTTGATAAAGACGGCAATCCTGTTATCGACTCTGAAACCAATACTCAGGAGAAGGGTACAGAGCAGGATAAGGTAGCTTATAAGAAGGTAACCGTTTCTGACGACACTGCAACCTTCCTCGGTCAGCTTGCAGGCAAGACTGTAGGCTCCACGAGCAGCTTTGAGGTTGTTGAGGCGCTCGGCTTTGGTACTGCTGAGGAGAATACGGTTAAGTATTCCGACGTTAAAATTCACTGGATTGTAAAGAACGAGAGCGAGATAGGCACCGTTACCGATACTCCATACGCCCAGGATTTGAAGGATGAGAAGAAGGAGAAGGACGCAAACGGTGACGAGTGGGACCTTAGGGGCGTTGAGCTTACCTACCACATCTTCCCCGTATATCTTATCGGTGTTGGCAACGAGCCCACAGCCGAGATTGTTCTTGAGTATTTCTACAACACCGTAGTTGCAACAAAAGAGCACTCTGAGGACGAGGACGTAGAAGAGGGCGAGGAGCACGAGCATCCTTACGTATTTGACAGCCTAGAGAACGGTAACTACAAGAATGGCGAGAAGACTCTTGCTGACCTTGTAAAGGAGCTTGTAACTCTCAGGAGCGAGCTTGCTACCGCTAAGAAGGCAAAGGACGATGCAAAGAGCGCTTATGACAAAAATCCCACAACCGATAACTCTACTAAGCTTACCGAGGCAGAGGGTAAGGTTACCGAGGCAGAGGGCAAGGTAAGTGCTAAGGTTACCGAGATTCTCGGCTGTACAAATGAGGCAGGCGGTGACGTTAAGGCTGACCTTGTAAAGGACCTTAAGGCTTATCAGTACGATACACTTGAAAAGACCTATGAGAATGCTATAAAGCAGAGCCTTGCAAAAGAGATTTACGCTCTTGCTACCTCTGACACGTATATTAAGTTCAAGACAGACGGTGACAAGCCCGTATTGCCCAAGAAGGCGGTTCGCGAGGCTTATAAGCGCATAGAGAACAACCATAAGTATGATTTCCATGAGGGTAAGTTTGAGAGCACGAATTCTAACTCGTCCGAGTCTAACTATCACCACTACAACGGTATTTACGAGGATTATCTTATAGCAGTATACGCTAAGAAGGATTCTTCTGTTGATACTGTAGAAGAGGCGCATGCAAAGATGCAGGCAGAGGCAGAGCAGTCTGTACGCGATATCATTACCGTTTACATTCTTGCGGGCGCTCTCAGTGACCAGAAGGACCTTTCTGTTACCGACAAGCAGGTTGAGGACTTTAAGCTTACCTACATCTGGTACGTTTACGGCAATCTTATGACCGAGAATGATTATAAGACAGCACTTCTCTTTGATAACGTTATGAACTACATTCTTGAAGAGAATGAAGAAACCGACGGCGTAAAGGTTGATTACCTTCGCGTTAAGTATGACTTTAAGGCAGAAGAGGAAAAAACCGAAGAGTCAAGCGGACAATAATTAACTTTGCAAAGGACTGACCGACAGAAATGAAGGTTAGTCCTTTTAGCCAAAGGTGCCCGAGAGGGCGGAGGAAATATGAAGAGCATTCAGCTTTATACCGACGGGGCCTGCAGGGGCAACCCGGGTAATGGCGGTTGGGGTGCAATTCTCGTGTACGGAAGCTATAAAAAGGAGCTTTCCGGCGGTGAGAGGGAAACGACCAATAACCGTATGGAGCTTATGGCGGCTATAGCCGGGCTTGAGGCCTTGCGCGAGAGGTGCGAGGTAACCCTGTATTCCGACTCTAAGTATCTCGTTGACGCTTATAACGAGGGGTGGATACACTCCTGGCGAGAGAAGGGGTGGAGAAGGGGTAAGGAGCCACTTAAAAACCCGGATTTATGGGAAAGACTGTGGGCTCTTACAGAATTACATAAGGTTGAGTTTGTATGGGTAAAGGGTCACGCAGGGCACGAGTATAACGAGAGGTGTGACGCACTCGCTACGGCGTTTGCCGATTCCTTTACCGACTTAATATAAAACGGAGGATAACCCGAATGGGTAATAAAAAGCAAAACAAAAAGCCCGTGGCAAAAGCTACTGTGGCAAAAACCGCTCAGGCCAACGCGGTACAGAAGAATGAAGAGGGCAAGAGAAAACGCTCTGCGACTGAGAAATTTATGATTATATTCGGCGCTGTGGCTCTCGTAGCCATTATTGCCAGCATTATCATTGGCGTGGTAGTAAGCACGCGTGCAAACTACAAAATAGATTTTATGAATGACGACTTGTCAAAGTTTATCTATATTGCAGAGTCTGATTATAAAAACTTTGAGGCAGACATAAAGGTTGACCCGGTTGACGACTATGACGTAAGGCACGCGATATTGCAGCTGCTTGCCGCAAACAAGGCAAAGGAGCCCGAGTTTAAAACCTTCCGTGAAAACAAGACGATAACCGCAGGCGATATCGTAAGGCTCTACTACAGGGGCTACACGCTTGCCGATAACGGAGAGAAAAACTACTTTGACGGCGGCTGTAACTTTGCAGATACACCGCACGAGCTTGAAATAGGCGCGGCTTCCGGCAAGGGATTTATTACCGGCTTTGAGCTCAACCTCGTAGGTAAAAACCAGAAGGACTACGGTACTTTTAAAAAACTCGAGGCTATGGGTATTATAGGAGCTACCGACAGAATATTCATAAGCTACGTAAGGGAGCTTAGCGACAAGACCGTGATGGCACTTGCTACTAAGGTTATAAACCTTGCCGACGGCATTGAGGCAATTGATAAGGAGTTCGGCAACGGCTTCTATAATAATATTGTAGGCAAGCAGTACGGACCCTCAAATGTGCTTGAGTTTTCTGTAAGCACAGACAACGGTACTGAAAAATATAAGGACGTTACGGTTTACCGTGCTACAGGTGCGGGTGATTTGATTCAGCTGACCTACAGCGCACTCAGATTTGACGGCACTGTTGCTCAGAGTGAAACTGCTATTATCGACCTCTCTGACCCTAAGCTTGACGAGAAGTGGGGCGCGGGCTTTACTAAATTCTTTGAGCTTGGCGCACCCGTAGGCACTAAGGCTCTTAACGTTAAGGGCGAGAGTGCAACAATTAACACCGTCGTTGGCGAGAATGAGCAGAACCAGTACTTTAATATTACAGTTAACTACGTTTATGAGATAAACGGCACTCCTCTTACAATAGAGGCGTATTTCCCCACAGATTACGGCAACTCCGAGGAGCTTGCAGGCAAGACCGCGTTCTTTGATGTGTTTATAAAGGGTACACAGGTTTGGGACGCACCCGAATATAACGAGGCGTTCATTACCGATACTCTTAAGCTCACCGCAGAGGACCTTGCAGAGTATGAGGGCGTAAATCTTGTTGAAAAGCACACCGCAAAGGTTAAGGCAGAGCTTGAAGAGAGATACGAGGAACTTTACAACAGCGCAGTTGAGAACGCTATATGGACACAGTACGTTGAGAAGGCACAAATTAAGCGCTTGCCAGAGCAGAACGTGCGTGAGTTCTACGATAGCTATTATGCTGAAATTGAAAGCGGATTTATGCTTAATCAATACTCATATCAGTCAATAGATATGTATGCAAGAGAGCAGCTGGGTCTTGCATCAAATGCAGATTGGCGTGCAGAGCTGAGGAAGGCGGCTGAAAAAACCCTGACACAGCAGCTTGCGTTTTATTACGTAATGCGTAAAGAAGGCCTGGTTGTTTCAGACGAGGAATATAACGCAAGATACGAGGCTGTATATAAGGATGTTGAAGAGCAGATTGACGAGTATATAGAGCAGTATTTCAAGCGCGACAGCTATGACAGCGACGAGAAATTCGAGCAGGCAAAGGCTGACTATAAGAAGAACACGCTTGCAAACTACACCGAGGAATATTTCCGCGAGAGAATAACCTACGAGTACGCATTTGAAACGCTGAGAACCTACGTTATACCGAAAGCGTAAGTAAATGCAAAATGCAAAATGCAAAATCAAGACGAAAGTTACGATAATGCAAAATATACGCGCTAGCGTGTAAGTAATTTTAACAGCGCAAAGGCAAAGCCCCCGAATTTCGGGGGCTATTTTATATTTTGTTTATTCTTCTTGTAGCTTTTTTTCTTTTTTGTGAGAAAAAATTCGGGATTCTTAATTAGTATACCATCGTCTGTAGCGACTATTTCTACAGAGCCGTCTAACGAGTAACGTTCTCTTAGTTCTTTTGGGATTACAATTCTGCCCAGCTTATCAAATTCCTTAATAATGCCTACCATTTTCATTTTTTTACCTGTGATTTTAATTATTATTCAAAATTCTTATCTTTAACACAATTATAAAAGAAAAATGTGGTAAAGTCAAGGTAAATTCTTAAGATTAACACAAAAGGGTGGGAAAAATGAAAATTTACGACTGGGGCGGTAAAAAGAATATATCGGGTGAGAGAATAAAGGAAGCGAGAAAAAGGCTTAATCTCTCGCAAGAAAACCTAGCCGCAAGGTTGCAAATTGAGGGCGTGATTATAGAACGCGACAGCATCAGCAGAATTGAAATCGGCACTCGCTTTGTAGCTGATTATGAGCTTGCGGCCCTGTGCCGTGTGCTAAACGTAACACCCGAGTATCTCTTAGGAATATAGCAAGTAAATGCAAAATTCAAAATGTAGCGAAGCGGCGCGAAGGTATTGAATGACAGCCTAAACGGCTGTCAGACCCTGAGCGTGACCGAGCCGCAGCGAGACAAATGCAAAATGCAAAATCAAGACGAAAGTTACGATAATGCAAAATATACGCGCTAGCGTGTAAGTAATTTTAACAGCGCAAAGGCAAAGCCCCCGAATTTCGGGGGCTGTTTTATATTTATAAGCTTTAAAACGCGACTGTGCAAGTGCCTTATTCGTACTCTTTTCTTGCTATTGCCGCGGCAAGCAGGTCACGGGCAAAGGTCGTATTGTCATAATACTCAACAAGGGTCAGGCCGTTCGCTGCATATAGCATAGTGTACGTATCGACTACCACGTAATAGGTGGCAGAGGAGCTTATATTGCTCTTTATGGAATTGCCGTAATCGGAGAATGCGTTGTGGTAGTTATCAAGCTGTGTTATAAAGCGCGATTGCAGCTTACTGCCTGATATTTTGCATAGCACAAGCTGATTATCAAAGGGCATAAGCGACAATAGGTCTGCATAGCATTTTTGCCCTGCTGTCAGCTTGTAGGGTGAGCGCGGCTTGATATATCCGCCGCCAAGCACGATATCGTATTTATCGCCCCACCTCTCAAGGCCTGCCTCAAGGTAAAGCCTTGCAACCTCGTCGGCCACGCGAGTGCTTGAAAGAGTCGTGCTGACAGTGCCGAGGGGAGTGTACGCTTTATTTATAACGTCTATGTATTTTTGCTCAATGGCCTCGGTTGCGGGGTCGTCTGTCAGCGAAGAATAGCTTGATGCTCTGATAACCTCAGCGGTCTTGACGTTGTGCGTTCCGTTTGCAAAGTTAACGTGTATTTGTGCATAGCTGATGCCGGAGTTTTCACCGCCGCCTTGCACGTGCTTAAGGCCCTGCGTGTCGGTTAATACATAGCTTTGGTGTGAGTGCCCCTCAAATATTATATCCACGTCGTCAGCCAGTATTGACTGATAATAAGAGAGCGAAGAGGTGCTTATACTCTTGTTGCCCGAGGAGTCATAGCCGTCGTGCAGTGAATATATTATAAGGTCGGCACCCATATCGCGCAGGCGCGCCGCCTCGTCTTCGACAAGTGTTGCAAGCTCGTTTCCGGTTTTGAAGTAAACGTTCTCTACCTTGTCAGACGATATGGAAGAGTAACAGTCGCCGATAGCGCCGATAACACCAACCTCCACGTCGCCAAGGTCAATAAATACCGAGGGCTTGCAGTAGTCGGCAAGCTTGTTCGTTGTGCGGTTGTATACGTTTATGGCGAGAAATGGGAACTCTGCAACGGCAAGGTTGCTCCTTATTGCATCCTCACCCCAGTCAAATTCGTGGTTGCCAAGGGTCATAGCATCAAAGCCTACCGAGTTCATCCACTCTGTAAGAATGTGGCCGCCCGTGAGATTTGACTCGGCTGAGCCCTGGAACATATCTCCGCTTGAAAGTATGATTTTTTCATTTTCACCGCCGCGCAGCAGGGTTGCAAGCTCGTCAACGCCCGGCTGACCCGAGGTGTCGCAGAACTTACCGTGCAGGTCGTTAAGCGAGTATATATCTATTATAACTATAACCGATTCACGACAGCCGTCGCACTTGCCGTTATTGTCACTGTCCCTATGCGTGTGCTCTGACTCGTCCTTGATGTAGCTCAGCTCGGCGCTCCACTCGCTTGAGAGATAGCTCTCCCCGTCGCCAACTGCGCGCACACGTATGTCGGCACTTTCGGTAAGGGTGTAGCTAAGCATTGTACTGTCAAGCTTAATAACCTTGTCGCCTCTGTCAAGCTCGTAGCCCACAGCGCCCGTTACGGCACCCCAGCTTACGGTGTTACCGCTGAGAGTTGCTGACGGCGCATTCAGGCGAACAGGGGTATCTTGACCGGGGTTACTAATGGGGCGTGTTACGGTATTGCTCCATTTTCCCGTTATTAGCTTTTGGCCGTTGCCGACAGCTCTTATCCGTATGCTTGCACCCTCGGATATAGAGTAGCTTGTAAGCACTGGGTTAAGTATTATAATCTCGTTGCCGTTGTCAAGCTCGTAGGCTACGGCACCGTCGACACTCTCCCAGAGCACCGTGTCACCGTCGAGGGTTAATTCGGGTGTGGCAAGCCGTTTGTTGAGCGTTACGTCGCACGCCGAGAGGGATATCAAAATTAAAATCAAAGCTACCGCAAGCGATAGCAGACGAATCCTTTTCATATAATCTATCCTTTGATATTTCTGATTACCTTTGATTATATGGTAGCATATTTTGCCCGTAAAGTCAAGAAAAAACCGGGCCTACAAAGGGCCCGGTTGATAGCATAATCAATTATTTAAATTAGTCAGCCTTCTCAATTGCTACGATGTGGGGCTGAGGACCCTCGTACCAGTAAAGGAAGCCGTCAAGGTCAACAACGTCGCCCACCTTAAGTGCCTGTGCAGCCTTGTAAACGTCGGTATCCTTGCCTGTGAGATAAGACTCGATAACGAAGGTGTATGTATTCTCGCCAAGAGAAGCCTTGAAGTAAATATCGTCACCCTCAGAGCCTGTGCCGTTCCACTTGTAAAGGAAAGCCGCGCCTGCTTCGTTAGATGCAACGATTGTAAGACCGTTGAACTCAGCAGCTCTGTTCATATAGTTGATAAGGTCGTCAGTGCCAAGCTTGTCGGTAAGGTCAATAGCCTCGGGTACGTAATTGCCGCTAAGAATCTCAAAGGTAGCAGAGGTGCCGTCAATCTCAATCTCACCGCTCCACTCAACCTTGTAGCCTGTAACACGGATTCTGGTACCAACTGTCATTTTGTTATACTCTTCCTCTGAGCAGGGAAGGTCATATACAAAGTAACCGCCGTCGGTATCCTGAAGATAGAAGGTAGCCTTGCTTACGCCATCACCGTCAGTCCACCAGCCCTGTTTAGCCTGTACGAACGCCTCGATGGTAACTTCGCTGTCAAGCTCAGCCGCCATAAACTCGTCATAGGTCATAACGCCCTCGCTCTTCTTTGCAGGGTCAAAGCTGCAGCTCGCAAGTGCAAGCACGATAAGCGAAAGAGCTAAAGAAAAAGCCAAAATTCTTTTCATTTTAAATTCTCCTTTATTTTGAGTTTTTAAATTACACAATAACAATTATACATAAATCGAGGGTATAAGTCAATAATTTTTGCGATTTTTTCCTTTTTTGGTAAGCCTATATATAAATTCACCGCCAAGCCCTACCCAGACTATGCTAAGTGTTACAATCAGAGCTACAGAGCCGTCGGGCAGTGCCCCGAGATTCTTACGCCCGAGCTTGTAAAGGGTGGTGAGCTTACCGTAAAGTCCGTCAATAAACGCGTCGTCTACCGTTTGGTTTCTCCTTGCCGCTTTTGCTACGTCGTCAATAAGCTGGCCCGCCGCATTACGCAATGAGGTTGAGCCGTTGAAAACAGGTGTGACAAAGGTGTTGTCTATATTATCAAGCAAAATTTTTGATGCGGCAATTTTTATATCATAATAGGTTTGGTTATCTTCGCCTGCGCGTGATAAATAGTCAAGGTATATCTCGCTGTTCTTTGCACGCTCGGTAACGGGAATATATCCCTCTGTGGTAGCAAACGGTATCTGCACCCCGTCGGTCAAAAGGAACTGCGCAAAGAGCCACGAGGCCAGCACCTCGTCGGGATTTTCTTTATTGAAAATGCATATTGACGGGCCCTGCGAAATCATTCTCGGACTCTCGGGCTTAAACTGCGGCACAGGGCGCACAACAGCCTCAAAATTCACAACGTTTTCCTCGTCAATATCCATAAGCGGTGCGTTAGGGCCTATCCAGGTTGAGCCGGCAGTGGAGTCTATAGCAAAAATGCACTGACCTGCGTTAAAATAGTTGCCGGGGTAGCTGGAGATTTTAAAGGTAGAAAAAGCGCGGGTTTTTGCGTGTGCGTAAACGTCTGTAAGTAACTCCTTAACCTCGTCGTTAAAGAGCAAAACGTCGCCCTCAGCGGTTGAGTAGCCAATACCCTTTTGCTCTACCATCTGTATCATCATATTGTCGGTTGACTTGTAGATAAAGGGTATAAGCGTTTTCTGGCCGTTTATAAGAAACGTGCCGTCGTCCGCCTTCTTCATTGCCGCCTCTGAGACCTCAAATATAAAGTCCCAGGTAAGTATGTCGGGCACGTCATAGCCGAGCGACTCAACGTAGGTCTTGTTAATATAGCACGCCTCGGTTGAGCGCAAGAAGGGCAGGGCATACTGTACGCCGTCTATCTGACCCTCGGCAAGAAACTTATCAACGATACTGTCAGCACCGTCAAACCTAAGCTCTGTGCCCGATATGCCGTATTTGGGGTTTGCCATAAGGCTCTCAAGAGGTACAACAACGTTGTCACCCGACATATAGGTTGCGATATGGTCGGGGTAGGTGATACATACGTTGGGCGTTGTGCCGGTTGAGATATTTGTGATTACGTCGTTATATATAAGCCCGTAATCCGAGTAGCGCTTAAGAGTGACCTTGATATTGGGGTAAAGCGCCTCAAAGTCAGCTACCGCTTTTTTATAAATCTCAACCTGCGCCTCGTTAGAGTCGTTCTTTGCCCAAAAGGTTATATGCACCTGCTCGCCCGTCAGCTCCTCGGGGCATACAAAGTCAGGCATCTCAGTGTTTTTGTGGCACGCAGTGAGTGTAAATACTATCAAAAGTAAACTAAAGGTTACAAAAATCAACTTTTTCATCCCTTTGTACCCCCTCGTGCAACGCCTGACATAATTTTCTTTCTAAATACTAAGAACAGAACTATGAGAGGCAGTGATATGATTACAACCGCCGCCATCATAGCGGGTATATTCTCACGGCCGAAGCCGCTCTCTCTTATTGCCTGTATGCCGTTTGATACAAGATAGTACGCCTCTTGGTCGGTAACAAGCCGCGGCCACACGTAAGCATTCCAGCATTCAATCACTTTAAGTATGGTGACTGTGATAACGGTAGGCTTGCATATCGGCAAAATAACCTTTAATAGATACTTGATATCTGAGGTGCCGTCAACCTTTGATGCCAGATACAGCTCGTCCGGCACTTGGCTGAAATTCTCCTTTAAAAGGTAAATATAGAATACAGACGCCACCGACGGCAGAATTAGACCCATAAAGGTGTTACGCATATCAAGGTTTGTAACGGTCATATAGTTTGTGATAATCACAAGCTCAGACGGTATCATCATAAGTGATAAGAGTGCGGTAAAGGCAAGGTTTTTGCCCTTAAAATCAATACGCGCAAAGGCGTACGCCGCAAGGATTGAAACGGCAAGCATAATAGCCGTCGTAGCTACGGAGAAAATAAGCGTGTTAAGCAAATATCTGCCAAGCGGTACAGAGGTAAATGCGCCAAGGTAGCCCTGCAGTGTGGGGCTCGTGGGTACGAACGCGGGTATCTGCTCTGCGTTATACGCGCCGTAGTCCTTAAGTGAGGTGTTTATCATCCAGTAGAAGGGGAAGAGCACGATAACCGCCCAGACAGAAAGACCCGTGTAGGTAACGGTGCGTGTTAAATTTTTCTTTATACGGAGTGTTCTTGTGTTTCTCATTTTGCACCCCCGTCAATAATGCACGTGCTTGCGGCTGACGCGCAGATTTATCATTGTTACCGTAAGCACTATTGCAAAGAGTATTACCGCGGCCGCAGATGCGTAAGAGGGATAACCGCCGCCGTCACCGTAAAGCATATCGTAAATGTAGCCTACAATTGTGTTCATTTCAGCAACGTTAAGCTCTGTGCCAAAAATTGCAACCGCATCGCTATACGCCTTAAACGCTCCTATAAAGCCTGTGATAATGAGGTAAAACAGCATTGGCGAAATCATAGGCACGGTAATACGCGTAAGCGTGCGCAGGCGCGAGGTGCCGTCTATCTGTGCGGCGTTGTAATAGTCACGGTTTACAGAGAGTATAGCACTCGTCAGCACCAGCACCTTAAAGGGCATAACCACCCATATCGTGTATATACACAAAACAAGCATCTTTGCGGCATATGGGCCGTTTATAAAGTCAATAGGCGTCATACCGAAGATAGAAAGAATGATATTTACAAGACCGTCAGTGTACTCGGTTTTTGCGAAAAGTATCATAAATACCATACCGACGGCAAGCGTATTCGTTACGTAAGGTAAAAAGAATATAGTCTGATATAGCGAGCGCAGCTTTTCGATAGAGGAAAGGCCAAAGGATATAATAAGCGCAAGTAACGTTGACACAGGCACTGTGATAATTACAAGAATAAAGGTGTTTTTAAGCGCCTGTAAAAAATATGGGTCGGACAGTACGTAGTGAAAATTGTAAAAGCCCTTGCCAAACGACGCACCTGTAGTAAAGTTGTATCCTTCTTCGATAGAGTATATAAATACGTCGATAAGAGGGTAAACCATAAATACACCAAGGAACAGCACTGCAGGCAACAGATACAGCCACCCCTTTAGATTATTTTTACTCATTTTTCCTCCGAAAGCAAGTTGAAAGTTGAAAATTGAAAATTGAAAGTTGAAAGTGTTATCCAAGCAAAAAGTCCATAGCCAGCATAAGCGCAAAGCCAAAAAGCAGAGCGTAGGTTGCGCCCTTCTCATGCCCGTGGGCGTGTGTTTCGGGTATCATTTCGTCACTTATAACGTATAGCATACAGCCGCCCGCCGCCGCAAGCGCAAAGGGCAGTACCGCCGCAGAAATCGATGCCGCAAAATAGCCGATAAGCGTACCTACAACCTCAACAAGTCCGGTAGCCGCCGCAATAAGAAACGCGCGCCCGGGCTTTATACCTATAGATAGCATAGGTGCAACGATAACCATACCCTCAGGTAGGTTCTGCAGGGCAATACCTAAAGCTATGAATATAGCACCCGTCACGTCATCCGTGCCAAAGCCAACACCTGCCGCAATACCCTCGGGCAGGTTATGTATAGCTATGGCAGAAACGAATAATAGCACACGGTTTATATCGCGGTTCTTGTGCTTTTCTGTGTCGTCAGCAGTAGCAAGCTTGTGTAGGTGGGGCACAACTCTGTCAAGCACACCGATAAAGAGCGCACCTGCAAAAATGCCAAGCACAGTCGTTATAATGCCGTATTTGCCCCCAAGCTCAAGCGAGGGGATTATAAGACCGAGCACCGCCGCCGCAAGCATAACTCCGGCTGCAAACGATAAAACCGTATCTCTAAATTTATGTGTTGTTTTCTTGAAAATAAAGCCTAACAGAGCGCCGACAACCGTAGCCGCACCAACGCCCAAGGCGGTAAGTAAAACTAATACCATGGTAAATTGAAAATTGAAAGTTGAAAATTAAGAAAACAAAAACGCAAAGCAAGAAAAAAGCCTTTTATTATTCATTTTCAATTTTCCATTTTCAACTTTCAATTTAATCTCAGCTTTCGCTGAAATTATCCTTTCCTACTCCGCAGAGGGGGCACTCAAAATCGTCGGGCAAATCCTCAAACTTAGTGCCGGGGGCAATGCCCATTTCTTCACATCCGAGAGCCTCGTCGTACTCCCAACCGCAAGCGTCACAAACGTACTTTTTCATAATTTTACTCCTTTTTCAGGTTATTAACCGTTATTTGTTATTTCGTCAGCCAGTGCTGAAAGAGCACGTCTTGACTCATCGTTTAGCACGGACTGTATTTTAACCGTGTTTTCAAGATATTCAAGCTCAGAAGCACTCGCCAGCAGCTCGCGCATAGCCTTTGCCGCCGTGGGGACCCATGAGCCGTTTTCTATTATTCCAACCCGACGGCGCTTGTATCCGCGGTCAATAAGACCCAGAAGAAACTCACGCATCGGTGGGAAAACATCCGCGTTATAAGAGCTTGCCGCGATTACAAGCGTTTTATACCTGAACGCGTCGGCAATAGCCTCGTGCTTATCACATCTGGCAAGGTCGTACACCTTCGGGCGCGTGCCCGTCTTGTTTTCGAGAATATCCGCCAGCTCCTCGGCCGCGCGTGCCGTGCCGCCGTAAATCGAGGCGTAGGCAATAACCGTACCTGCGTCCTCGTATTTATAGCTTGACCAGGTGTTGTAAAGGTCAAGGTAATACCCGAGCTTTTCGGTTAAAACAGGGCCGTGCAGGGGCGCTATCGCCTCTATTTTATAGCTCGAGAGCTTTTTAAAGAGTGCTTGTACCTGTGCGCCGTATTTGCCTACTATGCCAATGTAATATCTGCGCGCCTCACGTGCCCATTCGTCGCTCTCGCACGTTTCTCCAAACCTGCCGAATGCATCTGCACTGTAAAGCACACCCTCGCTCTCGTCAAGCGTTACTATTACCTCGGGCCAGTGCACCATGGGTGCTGTGAAAAACCTCAGCGTGTGCTTGCCAAGGCAAATAGTGTCACCGTCCTTAACAACTATCCTCGCACATTCCGCATAGCTCGGGTGGAATGCCGCAAGCATATTAAAAGCCTTAGCACTCGCAACAACGGTAGCGCTTGGGTACTTTAAAAGAAAGTGGCTGATACTGCCCGAGTGGTCGGGCTCCATGTGCTGAATTATAAGATAATCGGGTGATGCGCCGCAAAGCGTTTTTTCTATGTTTTCAAGCCATTCGGTGCTGTAGCGCGCATCCACAGAATCCATAACAGCACACTTACTGTCCTTTATCAAATAGGAGTTGTAGGATATTCCGTCAGGCACCTTGTACTGACCCTCGAATAAGTCGCACGCCCTGTCAAATACCCCAATCTTTATAATTTCCTTTGCCATAATTTCCTCATTTTAGAATATATCAATAGATAGTATAGACTGTATTTGTACTTATTATATCATATATAAAATATAAAGTCCATAAGAAAATGCAAAATGCAAAATCAAGACGAGAGTTACGAGAATGCAAAATGCAAAATGTAGCGGAGCGTGACCGAGCCGCAGCGAGTAGCGTAGCGGCGCGAAGGTATTGAATGACAGCCTAAACGGCTGTCAGACCCTGAGCGTGACCGAGCCGCAGCGAGTAGCGTAGCGGCGCGAAGGTATTGAATGACAGCCTAAACGGCTGTCAGACCCTGAGCGTGACCGAGCCGCA
>JAZRFH010000029.1:0-5118 GCA_045661245.1 Eubacteriales bacterium
TTGGAATCCTTAAACGGCTCAGAAAAATGCTTTGCTACAAGCAGTGCAAAGTTGGTGTTATCCGTCTGTCTTGCGCGGGCCCCGTAGCTGTGGCCGTTTACGGGTATAATGCCGTTTGTATTTTCACTTACAACAGCACCGTGCGGATTCATACAGAAGGTGCGCACCTTATCCCCGTACTTTTCGGTAACGTAAACTATTTTACTCTCGTAAAGCTCGCTTGTTATATGCTCAAACACCGATGCGGGCAGCTCGACGCGCACACCTATATCAACTCTGTTTGAGCTTGTGGGGATATTCAATTCAGAAGAAACCTTCTCCATCCACTTACTGCCGCTTCTGCCGACCGAGATAACGCACACGGGGGCAAAGAATGAGCCGCGCTCGGTTATAACCTCATACCCCGTGTCGGTTTTTTTAACGCTTTGAGCGGGCGTATCGAAAATAAAATCCGCCTTGCCCGAGAGCTCCTTATAAAGGTTTTCAAGCACAACGTAGTTTACGTCGGTGCCGAGATGGCGCACCGAGGCGTTCAAAAGATGCAGGTCGTGCCTTATGCACTCACGGCTCCAGCCCGTGCCCGCGGTGGTAAACAGACGCGTTCCCTCGCCCCCGTGGCTCATATTTATACTGTCTACGTAGCACATAAGCTCTATGGCCTTGTCTTTACCTATATAATGGTGCAAGGTACCGCCGAAATCGTTGGTTATATTATACTTGCCGTCCGAAAAAGCGCCCGCACCGCCAAACCCCGACATTATAGAGCAGCTTTTACAGCCGATACAGCTCTTAATTTTAACACCGTCTATTGGACAGTGCCTTTTAGCAAGCTCGTGGCCGCCCTCAAGCACAAGGACCGACATCTCAGGTCTTTGCTTTGTTAGCTCGTAGGCGGTAAAAATTCCGCCGGGGCCGGCACCTATTATGATAACGTCGTAATTCATTTATCCTCCAAAAGAATTATAAGAATGTCTTATAATCCTCCAAATTTTTTCGCAAAAGCTCGGGCGTATCAAGCCCGTAGGGACAGCGCGATTTACACTGACCGCAATTTATACAGTCGTTTATCTTCTCCATCATTGCACGGTTTTTCTCGGTAAGCTGAGCTTCCTTGGGTGCGCGCCTTATCATAAGCGACATACGCGCGGCATTGTTTATTTCAATACCCATAGGGCACGGCATACAGTAAGCGCAGCCGCGGCAGAAGTCGCCCATAAGCTCTCTTCTCTCGCGCTCTATCAGTTCTGAAAGCTCGTCGTTCATAACAGGTGGGTTATCGTTAAACTGCAAAAACTCTTCAAGCTCACTCATTCTCTGTATACCCCATATAGGAGCTACGGCAAACTGTGCAAGATATGCGTAAGCCGCATCGGCGCGTGTTATAAGACCGCCCGCAAGCGCCTTCATACAGATAAAGCCTACGTCGCACTCCTCACAAAGAAGAACAAGCTCTCTCTCCTTATCGCTTGCCAGATAGGAAAACGGGTACTGTACCGTATCGTAAAGCCCCGACCTTACTGCCTCAAAAGCTACCTCTATTTTGTGAGCGGTAATGCCTATATGGCGTATTTTTCCGTCAGCCTTAGCCTTAAGCATCGCCTCGTAAAGTCCCGTGCCGTCACCCGGCTTTGGGCAAAACGGCGGGTTGTGAAACTGGTAAATATCTACGTAATCGGTCTTTAAGAGCGATAGGCTCGTATCAAGCTCCGAGAAAAAGCCCTCAGGCGTCTTTTGCATAGTTTTTGTAGAAATAATAATATTATCCCTTACGTCAGCAAGAGCCACACCCAGCTTTTCCTCACTGTCGGTATAAAATCTTGCCGTATCAAAATAGTTTATACCGCCCTCGTATGCACGGCGCAAGATTTTAACAGCATCGTCCATACCGACGCGCTGAATGGGCAAAGCGCCAAATCCGTTTTTATTTACAACAATACCTGTTCTGCCAAGCCTTACAGTCTGCATTACAAACTCCTAAAAATAGTGTTATTTAAAATATAACCGACAAAAAAAGTGACGGTCAAGGCATAGCGCGACGAAAGGGCGTTTGCGTTTTGAAGGTCACTCTTTTTATTGTTAACCGACTTGAAGATTAAAGTGTGCCCGAAGAGCCGAGAACGTTTACTATCTTATGGCGCACCATATTCTTAACCTCTGCGCGAGCTACCTTAAGGTACTCTCTCGGGTCAAATGCCTCGGGCTTTTCAGCAAATACTCTGCGTATACCCGCAGTCATTGCAAGCCTGATATCCGAGTCTATGTTAATCTTACAAACAGCCATCTTAGCTGCCTGACGGAGCTGCTCCTCGGGAATACCGACAGCATCCGGAAGCTTACCGCCAAGAGCATTTATTTCCTGCACGCACTCAAATGCAACCGAAGATGCACCGTGCAAAACAATCGGGAAGCCGGGAAGTCTTTTGCCAATCTCCTCAAGTATATCAAAGCGAAGAGGCGGGGGAACAAGCACTCCGTTCTCGTTTCTTGTGCACTGACTGGGTGTGAATTTGTACGCACCGTGAGATGTACCGATTGAAATAGCGAGAGAGTCAACACCCGTGCGTGCAACAAACTCCTCTACCTCCTCGGGCTTTGTATAAGAGGAGTGCTCTGCAACAACGTCGTCCTCAACGCCTGCAAGCACACCAAGCTCACCCTCAACAACAACGCCGTGTGCGTGTGCATACTCAACTACCTTTTTGGTAAGAGCGATATTATCCTCAAACGAGTGGTGCGAGCCGTCAATCATAACCGACGTAAAGCCGCCGTCAATACAAGACTTGCAGATATCGAAATCTGCGCCGTGGTCAAGGTGAAGAGCAAAATCAACTCCGCTATCCTCTACAGCCGCACGTGCAAGACCCATAAGGTATGCGTGCTTTGCATAATTTCTTGCTCCTGCAGAAACCTGCAGAATAACGGGCGACCTCTCCTCAGCCGCAGCCTCGGTGATAGCCTGGATAATCTCCATATTGTTAATGTTGAAAGCGCCGATGGGATATCCGCCCTCATAAGCCTTACGGAACATTTCCTTTGTTGTTACAAGTGCCATTTTTATCTCCTTGAATTTTATTTCCTTATATATTTTACATTTATTGCAGACGAAAATCAAGTAGTATTACCAATGTTTTTACTCTTTTTTTACTCTAAACGCTCATTTTGCGTGCTTTCGCCTGTATTCTCCTGCTGCTAAAGAACTTTAATGGCATCCATATAGCACCTGTTCTTTCAAAGAATATTTACATTTTGCGAGTATACATTCAAACCGTTATATGTTAAAATGTATACAGTAAACTTAGTATTTACAAAATCCTGTGAAAAATCTTTTAGGAGGAATTTTTTATGTGTAACAACTCGAAATTCTTTATTTGCGAGCACTGCGGCAACCTTATCGGTATGATTAACGACGCGGGCGTGCCGATGATGTGCTGCGGTCAGAAAATGACAAGGCTTGAGGCAGGCACCGTAGAGGCCAGCCGCGAAAAGCATATTCCCGTAGCAGAAGTTGATGGCAATACAGTAAAGGTTACAGTTGGCTCTGTTTTGCACCCGATGGCAGAAGAGCACAGCATACTCTGGGTTTATCTTGAAACCACCAAGGGCGGCCAGCGCAAATGCCTTGAGATTGGTAAAGAGCCGGTAGTTACCTTTGCCCTTGCAGACGAAGAGCCCGTAGCGGTATACGCTTACTGCAACCTGCACGGACTTTGGAAGAGTGAGATAAAGTGAGGAGAAGAATATGAACGCTAAGGTACACGAGCTTTTAAACCAGCAGATAAACAAGGAATTTTATTCGGCTTACCTTTACCTTGATTTCTCAAACTATTTTGAGGACGCGGGGCTTGACGGCTTTGCTAATTGGTATAAGATACAGGCGCAGGAGGAGCGCGACCACGCAATGCTCTTTTATCAGTACCTGCAGAATGAAAATCAGAAGGTAACGCTTGAGGCTATAGCAAAGCCGGACAAGGTATTTACCTGCCACATGGACGTTCTCAAGGCAGGCCTTGAGCACGAGGAATACGTTACCTCGCTTATCAACGATATCTATGCTGCGGCATACGACGCAAGGGATTTTCGCACAATGCAGTTCCTTGATTGGTTCGTCAAGGAGCAGGGAGAGGAAGAAACCAACGCAAACGATTTGATTACCAAAATGGAGCTCTTTGGCTCAGACCCCAAGAGCCTTTATATGCTAAACCAGGAGCTTGCGGCAAGAGTATATTCGGCACCGTCGCTGGTTCTATAAAATAAAACCGAATAAAAAACCGCAAAAGAGGCTTTGCCGCTCGGTCAGTGACTAAGGGTTCTCTTTTGCGGATTTTTTATATTCAGATGCTCTCCTTTACCCTGTAAATTTTTACATACTTACCAAGGGCTGACGAATTGTCGGCTCTTTTTCCTTTAAAGCTACATACTGATATAAAATGTTTAATTTCGGCAATAATAAGGGTGTAACACAAAAGGAGGTAAATATGTTTAAACACGAAAAACAGTATTTTCACCCGATAGCGGTAGAAAGACCCAACCCACAGTATGCGGTTTTACTGCAGGAGCAGCTTGGCGGCGGCAACGGAGAGCTTAAGGCGGCCATGCAGTATATGTCGCAAAGCTTCAGAATCAAGGACCCCGAAATAAAAGACCTTTTTCTCGATATTGCGGCAGAAGAGCTCGGCCACATGGAAATGGTAGCGGGAACCATCAATATGCTCAACGGCCACGACGTTGACGCTACAAAAATTCAGGCGGGCGAGGTGCAGACACACGTATTGCTCGGCCTTAACCCCGGCCTTATCAATTCCTCGGGCTACTCTTGGACTGCAGATTATGTGACCGTTACGGGCGACCTTTGCGCCGACCTGCTCTCCAATATTGCGTCAGAGCAAAGAGCAAAGGTAGTATACGAGTACCTCTACCGCCAGATTGAGGACAAAAAGGTGAGAGAAACCATTGATTTTCTTCTCAACCGCGAGGAAGCGCACAATCAGATGTTCCGCGATGCCTTCAACAAGGTGCAGGAAGGCGGCTCTAACAGCGACTTTGGCACGACGAAAGCGGCAAAAATGTACTTCTGCCACTCAAACACCGGCCCCAACAGCTTTGCAAGCGGAGAGAGCA
>JAZRFH010000030.1:0-2996 GCA_045661245.1 Eubacteriales bacterium
TTTGATAGGTCGGAGATGTAAGCACAGTAATGTGTTCAGTTGACCGATACTAATTGACCGAGGGCTTGAACTACTTGTTCAAGTTAGCTTTATACTTGCTTCCGTTTCTTGCTTTGTTCGGTTTTCTGTGGATAGTTGTAAAGCGCCGATTTTTGTCGGCGCTTTTTCTTTTTGTCTGTATATATTTTGATATACTATACTTTGTTTGTTTTATAATTCTTTAAATAATCAAGCGCTTGGCTTATACCGCCAACCTCGTCTATAAGACCGCATTCTACTGCCTCTATACCGTTGAGAAGAGAGCCGATGTCACTTACTAAAACGTCGGTTCTGTTCATCAAATTTCTGAAATTTTCTTCGCTTATATGAGAGTGATTTGTAATGAAATTTATAATTCTGCTCTGCATTTTCTCTAGATAATTGAAGCTTTGCGGCACTCCGAGTATAAGTCCGCTAGTTCTAACGGGGTGTATTGTCATAGTAGCGCTCGGCACAATAAACGACCGCTTTGCGCTTACCGCGAGTGGAACACCTATTGAGTGACCGCCGCCTAAAACTATTGATGCCGTAGGCTTCGACATACTCGCTATAAGCTCTGCTATTGCAAGCCCGGCTTCAACATCACCACCGAGGGTGTTTAAAAGCACTAGTACGCCGTCAACTCGCTTATCCTCTTCAAGAGAAACAAGCAGAGGCAAAATATGGTCGTATTTAGTTGTTTTTTGCGTGCTGTCAAGTGCATAATGTCCTTCAACTTGACCAATAATTGAAAGGCAATATATATTTCCGCCCACACCCTCAAGCTCAACACCGCCGCTAGAATTTATGCCGGTTTCGGTGCTTTGTTCTTTCTTTTCGCTAGTTTCTATAAAACATCACCTCTTTTATAAATATTTTTTCTCTTTTCTTTTGCCTTATGCATTGATTTTGTCATTCTTCTATGTTATAATTGTTGCGGGAAAAAATAAATTTACATAAAGGAGTTCTGAAATGAAAGAAGTATTAGTTGAAACGTCTGCAAGACATATCCACCTCTCCCGTGCTGCAGTTGACGCACTTTTCGGCGAGGGATATGAGCTCACCTGCAAAAAGGAGCTCTCTCAGCCCGGTCAGTATGCTTGTGCAGAGAAGCTTGAGGTTGTTGGTCCTAAGGGCAAGCTTAAGGCATCCATTCTTGGTCCTACACGTCCCGCAAGCCAGGTAGAGATTTCTCTTACAGATGCTCGTTCAATAGGCATTACCGCACCTATCCGTGAGAGCGGCGATATTGCAGGTACTAATGGCTGTAAGCTTGTTAACCCCGAGAACGGAAATGAGCTTGAAATTACCGAGGGCGTAATCGTTGCAAAGCGCCACATTCACTTAACCCCTGAGGCTGCTGAGGCTATGGGCGTCGTGGATAAGGAGATTGTTAACGTTAAAATTAACTCGGAGCGTACCGCTATCCTCGGTGACGTTGTTATCAGAGTAAGCGAAAAGTTTGCTCCCGCTATGCACATCGATACCGATGAGGCTAATGCTTGCTGTGCATTCGGCACTGTATACGGCGAGATTGTAAAGTAATTATAGTTGAATTGATTATTAATAATAAGGAGATACAAAAATGGCAGAACTTATCTATTCACATGAAGTTCAGAATATGTGTGTAGTTGCCAAGGGACCCAACCACGGTCCTGCTCCAATTCCCGAAGAGGGACTTTGGGTTAAGGCAAAGGAGATTTCGGACATTTCCGGTCTTACACACGGTATTGGCTGGTGTGCACCTCAGCAGGGCGCATGTAAGCTTACCCTTAACGTTAAGGACGGTATAATTCAAGAGGCGCTTGTAGAAACCATCGGTTGCTCGGGTATGACTCACTCTGCAGCTATGGCGGCAGAAATTCTTCAGGGTAAAACTATCCTTGAGGCTCTCAATACCGACCTTGTATGTGATGCTATCAACACCGCTATGCGTGAGCTCTTCCTTCAGATTGTTTACGGACGTACACAGTCTGCTTTCTCAGAGGGCGGTCTTACTATCGGTGCAGGCCTTGAGGACCTCGGTAAGGGTTCTCGCAGCCAGGTAGGTACTATGTACGGAACTCTTGCAAAGGGTGTTCGTTACCTTGAAATGGCAGAGGGCTATGTTACAAGAATGGCTCTTGATGCAGACGACCAGGTTATCGGCTACGAGTTTGTTAACCTTGGTAAAATGACTGACTTTATTAAAAAGGGTGACGATCCCACTACCGCTTATAATAAGTCTATGGGTCACTACGGCAGATTCTCAGCTGAGGACGGCGCTGTTAAGTTTATCGACCCTCGTAAAGATTGATAGGGAGGGGATAGAATATGGCACTTTTTGAAAACTATGAGAGAAGAGAAGCAAAGATTCTTGCTACTCTTAAGAAATATGGCATTAACTCTATTGAGGAATGTAAAGAAATCACTCTTGCAAAGGGTATCGACTGCGATAAGATTGTAAGAGGTACACAGCCTATCTGCTTTGAAAATGCAGTTTGGGCATACACAGTTGGCGCGGCTATCGCTATTAAGAAGGGCTGCACCAAGGCTGCTGACGCTGCTGCCGCTATCGGTATCGGTCTTCAGTCATTCTGTATCCCCGGTTCGGTTGCTGAAAACCGCCAGGTTGGTCTTGGCCACGGTAACCTTGGCTCTATGCTCCTTTCCGAGAGCACAGAGTGCTTCTGCTTCCTTGCAGGTCACGAGTCCTTTGCTGCTGCAGAGGGTGCAATCAAAATTGCTCTTAACGCAAACAAGGTAAGAGTTAAGCCTCTCCGCGTTTGCCTTAACGGCCTTGGTAAGGACGCCGCTATGATTATTTCAAGAATCAACGGCTTTACCTACTGCCAGACAGAGTTTGACCCCGCTAGTGAAACCGTTAAAATTGTTAAGGAAACTGCATATTCTAACGGTGACAGAGCAAAGGTACGTTGCTACGGTGCAGACAGTGTTCCTGAGGGCGTAGCTATTATGAAACTTGAAAACGTTGGCGT